>CAZYRG010000018.1:1879-25672 GCA_964650425.1 uncultured Flavobacteriaceae bacterium | reverse complement strand
GTGTTTCAACCTGTAGATGTTGCAGGATGGCAAGGTAATCACGATTGGATTAGTAGTAGTACGCTTACTGGACGATGGATCATGATGGAATGGGTGATGTACAACCCTTTAGGAATAGAACTAGCGCAGAATCCCAACCAACTACAACCGCTTTTCAGGAAGTTTGCAGAAGATGTCTCTGGAAGTGTTACAGACCCCTACATCATTACCAGAGCAATAATTAATCATTTTATAGTCAAAGAACTCACTTCTGAGGCAGATTATGAAATTGCTACCGAAATTTTCAAAGGAGAGCGTCCGGACAATTACTATGCGAATGGCTATTGGAATTTGAATTCTGATGAATATGCACATTGGCAAATTTTAGACCTTTTCAAGCACATTTCCAAAATGCCCGAATTCCAATTAAAGTAAGAAACTATGCGTACGCCCAATAAAAATTTTAAAATAAAAGCTTCAACAACAAAAACTACCCTGTCCGCACATGACAGAGAGCACAAACAATGGAACAGACGATCGTTCTTACAAGCCTTAGGTCTTGTTGGAGGCGGATCAATTGCTTTGGGTGGTGCCTCCCTTAGTGCTGCCAGCCCATCACCCCTAATGGCCGCACTAAACAAGGCAGAAAACGACGATCGTATACTCGTGCTCATACGACTAAAAGGTGGTAACGACGGATTGAACACCATTGTTCCGATATACGATTATGATACCTATGCCAATAACCGTCCGACTATTAAGTTTGCCGAAAGTAGTCTCTACAAATTATCAGATGATTTTGGTATTCCACAACATATGGAACCGCTACAACGCATGTGGGGAGAGGGAAGTTTCAAAATCGTTCATGGCGTAGGATATAACGAGCAGAATTTATCTCATTTTCGCTCTGCTGACATTTGGGCATCTGGAGAAGAAATCGAATTTGAAGACACAGGCATTTTAGGTCGATTTTTTGAAAATCAATTCCCAGATTTCTTGACACAACTTCCAGAAATTCCGCCAGCCATACAAATCGGAAGTATCGGAAATTTATTGTTCGATGGTGCAGACACAAACTATGCTTTTTCTGTTTCCAACCCGGATCAGCTATCACAAATTGCTGAAGATGGCACCTTACATAGAATGGATAATATTCCGGGATGTGGTTTTGGAGAACAATTACGCTTTATGCGAAATGCTGCTAACACTACTTTTACCTATGCGGGTGTTATTAATCAAGCCTACGAGGCTTCTACCAATAGTGTGGAATATAGTGAAGGCAACTTATCTGCTCAAATGGCTATTATTTCCCGAATGATCAAAGGAAATTTAGGCACCAAAATATACCTAGTTACCTTAGATGGCTTTGATACGCATGCCAATCAAGCAAATGACCATCAATCTCTAATGACCGAGGTTGCAGATTCAGTAAGTAAGTTTTATGAAGATCTAGATGCAGCAGGTATGGCAGACAAGGTATTATCGATGACCTTTTCAGAATTTGGTCGAAGAATATTCGAAAATGGTTCTAATGGCACGGATCACGGTGCTGCTGCACCTGCCATGTTATTTGGTCCAGCTGTTGAAGGCAATGGCTTTATCGGATCCCATCCTGACCTCAGTGATCCAGAAGGCCCAGGAAACCTGAAAGCCAGTATTGACTTCAGACAACTCTATGCCACAGTACTCAAAGAATGGCTTTGTTTAGATACTAATTTGGTTAATTCCATAATTCTGGAAGAAGATTACGAACCGCTATCACTTGGCTTTGGTTGTGCCTCCCTTTCTACCCCAGAATTTGCATTAGCGCCTCAATTCAATCATACGGCAACCTATCAGAACAGGGATACGTTTTTAGAATTGAATATTACGCAAACACAGCATGTAGACATACGACTTTATGATATTTTGGGACGAGAAATCGGTTCCTTAAAAAATAGCATGTTAACACCTGGAACCTATAAAATTAACATCAAAGAAACCATTAAACAACCGTTACATAAGGGACAATATATTTACCGGATTGGAGCAGGACGACAATTTTATAGCAAATCCATTATGATTCAATAGCGGTTTAGTACCTTTGTGCGGATTTATTTTTCTTATCAAATAGCACAATGAGTACACCAAAACGTTATACAATTACTACTGCCCTGCCTTATACCAATGGTCCGATTCATATTGGTCATTTAGCAGGTGTTTATGTTCCCGGAGATATTTATGCCCGCTACTTACGTGGGATTGACAAAGATGTCCTATTTATTGGTGGTAGTGATGAGCATGGTGTAGCGATCCCTATGCGAGCCAAAAAAGAAGGAACCACCCCAAGAGCTATTATCGATAAGTACCACGGAATTATCAAAAAATCTTTTGAAGATTTTGGGATTTCCTTTGACAATTATTCGCGTACCTCCGCACCAATTCATCATGAGACTGCTTCAGAATTTTTTAAAAAAATGCATGATGCAGGACAATTTATAGAAGAAGTTACCGAACAATTGTATGATCCAGAAGCAGATCAGTTTTTGGCCGATCGTTTTGTCGTAGGTACCTGTCCAAAATGTGGACACGAAGAAGCCTATGGCGATCAATGTGAAAATTGTGGAAGTGCACTAAACGCTACAGATCTTATTGAGCCAAAATCCACCATTTCTGGAGCCAAACCGATTACAAAACAGACCAAACATTGGTTTTTACCCTTAGATCAGCACGAAGCCTTCTTGAAAGAATGGATCCTAGAGGGACATAAAAAAGATTGGAAATCCAATGTCTATGGACAATGCAAATCATGGATTGACGACGGGCTTAAACCTCGCGCCGTAACACGCGACCTAGATTGGGGAATTCCTGTGCCAGTAGATGGAGCAGATGGCAAAGTACTGTATGTATGGTTTGATGCGCCAATTGGATATATTTCTTCTACCAAAGAATGGGCTGCCAGAGAAAACAAAGATTGGGAACCCTATTGGAAAGACAAGGACACCAAATTGGTTCATTTTATTGGTAAAGACAATATCGTTTTTCACTGTATAATTTTTCCAAGTATGCTCAAGGCAGAAGGAAGTTATATACTGCCAGACAATGTTCCTGCCAATGAGTTCTTGAACCTAGAAGGCAACAAGCTTTCTACTTCTAAAAACTGGGCGGTGTGGTTGCATGAATATTTAGAAGAATTTCCGGGACAACAAGATGTATTGCGATACGCCCTTACTGCAAATGCACCAGAAACCAAAGACAATGACTTTACTTGGAAGGATTTCCAAGCCAGAAATAACAATGAATTGGTTGCCATTTTTGGAAACTTTATCAACAGAGTGGTAGTTTTAACGAACAAATATTATGATGGCGTTATTCCGGCACCGAATGAGTTCAACGCTGTTGATGAGGAGACACTAACGGAACTCCGTGCCTATCCAGCTGTAATTGCTAGTTCTTTGGAGCGCTATCGTTTCCGTGAAGCCAGTCAAGAGATGATGAATGTGGCTCGATTAGGAAATAAATACCTAGCAGACGCTGAGCCATGGAAATTGATAAAAACGGATGAAGCCCGCACACAAACCATTATGTACGTAGCATTACAAATTGCGAGTGCACTTGCGACTTTGTGTGAGCCTTTTTTACCTTTTACGTCTACAAAATTAAAGGGAATGTTGGCTATAGAAGGAATCGCTTGGAATGATTTGGCGACGACAAAAGAATTACTGCCTGCTAGCCATCAAATCGAAAAAGGGGAATTACTATTCTCCAAAATAGAGGATGAAATGATTCAACAACAATTAGACAAATTAGAGGCAACCAAAATTGCTAACGAAATCGAAAACAAAGAAGTAACACCACAAAAAGACACCTGTACATTTGAGGATTTCACCAAAATGGATATTCGAATTGGAACAATTGTCGAAGCCGAAAAAATGCCAAAAGCGAAAAAGTTATTGGTCCTAAAAGTGGATACTGGCTTAGATACCAGAACCATTGTCTCGGGGATTGCAGAGCACTTCAAGCCCGAAGATATCATCGGCAAACAAGTATCTGTTTTAGTTAATCTTGCACCAAGAAAACTTCGTGGTGTAGAGAGTGAAGGTATGATCCTTATGACGGAAACTCCTGATGGAAAATTGGTGTTTTTGAATCCTGACACAGATGGCGTGAGTCCGGGTGCCACGGTAAGTTAATTAATTTAAAAAGGAAGGGTAAGAATTAAAAAGAAGCTTACACTACTATTAAATAAAATACTAAAGCTAAACAATACCTCCGAAATGAAAAAAATTATTGTCCTTGCACTTCTCTGTTTTCATTCTATTTTTGCGCAAAAGCAGGTAACTAGTTTCTCAACAAAATACAAGGGTGGTCCATCTACTATAGAGCAATCATTTTATTTAAAACATTCCGCAAATGATGAAAGTGTTATCTTTTTAAGTAATAAGAATAAAATGATAGCATATCTCCTATCAAATACGTTAGAACAAAAGGAGATTATTCACACAGATGAATTACCCGCAAAATATAGTTATATAATTGGAGGTGTTGAAATAAATGATACCTACACCCTTTTCTTGACAAACTCCAAAAGTAATAAGTTTGCTAAAATCAACTTTGATTTCACTACAAAAAAAGTTTCTTCAAAAGAGATAGAACTGGATCTAGGAAATCAAATTTTTGTACAGACTGTTGTTTATAATCAAAAACTCTACCTAATCGCGGTGGAAGAAAACAGTTCCAATCTATATTTTTATGAACTTAAAAACAAGGAAGATATTCCATTAAAAACAATTCGTTTTAAAGATGAAGATTTCTTTGTATCCGATCAGACGACGCTTAATTTCAACTTAATTGATGGGTTAAATGTGAGCGGGACATCAAAAACCAGCAATTTGTTTCAGCATTTAGCTTCTACATATTCTAAAGTTAATATTTTAGGTTTTTATAGGAAAAAGGTAGAAATAAGCAAGGTAAATACTAAAAATGAAAATACTATAGCCGCCGCAAGTACCTTAAACAAACTATACCTCCATAACAACCTACTATATATTTCCTTAGATGCTGATAGACTAAAAACAACAGTACTAGAAATAAATCTGGACACCTTTAATGGAAAAGTAAAATTTTTTAATCATGATGCTATAGCAATAGAAAACAAATTTGCACGAAGTAATTCCTTTTTGTTCGACAATAAAGTTCATCAACTTGTATCTACAAAAGACACCTTAATATATCAGATAAAAGAGTATTCTAGCTCCGCTTTATTAAAAAGTATCCACCAAAACAAAACCGACTCTATACATTTTAAAAACAGCCCTTTTAGATTTAAATACAATAGTATTAATTTTTCTGACGAAGGTGATATAAAGCGGAATAAGACAAATGTATTCTTGCGAAAAATAAATGCACAATACAATGGAATCGCTGTTTCAAACTTTAAAAATGGCTATAAAGTAAAAATAGGGGGAGCAAAAACCACGACTCGCGAAACACCAGGTGGGCCTATGGTTGGTTTATCTAATACACTATATGGTAACCCAAATGCTGCAAATAATTACAGAGTTGGAACCGCTTATTATGACCCAACATTATTTTCATATAATTCGTATGACATATCTAACTCTATATGGATCGATTGCCTGTTTAATGACAATTTTGAGCATGTTGAAGGAACAGTTAGTGACAGTAAATTTGAGCGAGTCAATAAATTAAAAAATTATATCACAGAAGGGAGAATTAAAGTAAATCCTGAAGGTAAAGGCGCTCAATATGCCAAAGGAGCTAATATCCATGCGGAAAATATTTTCTGGAATAATGACAAATTATATTTCGGTTTCTACCAAAAAAGAGATAAAACGTATAATATATTTGAAATGAAGGATCAGTAACCTTAATTTAAAAAACGATAACAACGTACAACTCCTTAAAAAATGAAAAAGACGCTGCTACTATTATTTGTTTTACATTTTCAGTTTACTTTTTCGCAACAAATTGTTAATTCAATTGACGATGGTTTTTCAAAGCTTTTGTCCATACAACCTCGTTCATCTTATACTATAGTTAATAAGGAAACAAATGAAATACTTTTCTTTTTTCAAGAGAGAAAGAACATAACAATAAAACTCTATGACAAAAACTTTGAACACCTAAACACTTTAAAATCTGAAGATTTTTTTAATTCAGAAGAGGATTGGTTCACAAAAAAGGGATTTAGCATAGATAACCGAAGATACAATATATATGGAACCGGTAAAGACGGATACCTAAGCGTAATATCAATAGATTTCGAGAAGGGTAAGATCAGCAAAAAACAACTTAATTTATTTTCTGAATTAGGCACTTTTCTGCATTCTATAAACTATAATAACCAACTACATTTTTTAAGTGTAGATAGGAATTCAAAAAGTCTAAATATTTACAAATTTGATGAGAATTCAAAATTCACAAAAAAGACTATTTTCAAATTCAATACTGACTTTAAACCAAAAGCTAATGAAGATTTCTTGACAAGTTTTTTCGGAAGAGGAAAATTAAACATTTCTGAATATGATGCGATTTCCTTAATGGAACATATTGAAAAAAACAATCCAAGTACTATTGAAAAAACTTCGGCAATTGCAAAATCATATTTAATTGAGAACAAATTATTTATAACATTTGATCAATTAAATACCTCAACAAAAATTTACTCTGTCAATCTTGACACTTTCGAAATTGAAGTAATAGACATTCTAAAACCAAGAATCGAGGGTGAACAAATCACAAGTAACTCATTTATCCTCAATAATCAAATTTTTCAAATAATCGCTTCAGAAAAAGAACTTAAACTTTCTATAGAAGACATTCAAAGCAAAAAACATTTAAAAGAGTTTGGATATAATAATTCAGCAAACACTTTTGAGTTTAAAAACTCTCCTTTTTACCATGAAAAAATAGCGCTAGACGGTCAAAAAAAAAGAGGGGTTCGAGAACATGAAAACACTATATTATTCCTAAATAAACTTGCTAAACGTGATGCAGGAATTTCCGTCTACAAAACTGGAAAAACGTATCAAATAACTCTTGGAGGCGTTAAAAAGGTTTTCATAATAACTAAAGGCATATTTGATAAAGAAATGGAATCAATAGTAGACATGAGGTTGGAAAATAACAGCTTTTTTAATCAATATCAAAATCATGCTGATGCCAAATTTCATCCTACCCATGGCACTTATAGGTATCCCATAAGCAATACTTCAAATTATGTAAAGTGCTCACTTGACGAAAATTTCGAACATGTAAAAGGCCCATATGAAGAAAGTACTTTTGATAAAGCAAAAAGATATTTTCTGAAAAACAAAAAAAAGCTCGCAGCTAAAAACCTATTTCATCACAATGATACCATATATTTTGGTCATTTTAGTTCAAAGAAAAGAAACTATCAAATTGTCAAATTTGAATAGTTTTACGAGAAACATTTATGCTCAAAATAGCCTATCATCCTATCTACAAACATCCTCTTCCAGAAGGGCACCGTTTCCCGATGATAAAGTACGAGTTATTGCCAAAACAGTTAGTACATGAAGGCACTTGTACTGAAGCGAATTTTTTTGAGCCAACAATCCCAGATGATAGCCATATTCTAACTGTTCATGATGCCACCTATTATAGAGAACTCAAAAATCTAACACTAACTCCAAAAGTAGCACGTAAAATTGGGTTTCCACTTTCTAAAGAACTCGTAGAACGGGAAATCATTATTGCTGATGGCACAATTAAAGCATCCGAATATGCCTTACAATACGGTATCGGAATGAATATAGCCGGTGGCACACATCATGCCTACACGGATCATGGTGAAGCTTTTTGTTTACTAAATGATCAGGCTATTGGAGCACAATACTTACTGGATAAAGGCCTTGCTGCAAAAATCTTGATTGTAGATTTAGACGTACATCAAGGCAATGGTACTGCAGAAATTTTTCAAGATAATCCCGCTGTTTTTACATTTTCTATGCATGGTGCTGGGAATTATCCATTCCAAAAAGAGCAATCTGATCTCGACATTCCCTTATCCAATAATACAAATGATGAAGAATATCTTGAAGCTTTAAAAGAAACGCTCCCCAAACTAATCGCAGGGCAACAACCTGATTTTATCTACTACCTCTCCGGCGTCGACATTCTGGCATCAGACAAACTAGGCAAGTTAGGCTGTACAATAGCTGGGTGCAAAGAACGAGATCACTTTGTACTGTCATTATGCAAAAGCAATAAAATTCCTCTGATGTGCTCCATGGGTGGTGGCTATTCTCCCGAAATCAAAACCATCATCGAAGCACATGCCAATACCTTTCGTATTGCACAGAATGTATATTTCTAAGAAGCACACCAACAATGCTTCTAATACCTGTTCAATTTGATTTTGAGTCAAAACAATTAAGTTCTTTCTCACTAGTTCGAATTATGAAATTAAATCACAACCATAATTACGGTTTAATTTCATAGTAAAATTATGGTAGTAAAGAAGCGAATTAAAAATCAGAAATTAGACAAGAAAGATATTTTTGGCAATAATTTAAAAAAAATGAGTTATCAATGACAAAAATCAAAAAACTTAGATTAAAAGTAAAAATCACCATTTTATATTGCAAGAAATATCTTGACACTATTTTCTTACTTCATTAATACAATAAATCATTTTACCAAATAACATAAACCGTAAAAACTAGTATTAACAGCTTTTAATGCGAAGGAAAAAATAAAAAAATAGTTCTTAATGGTATTTCATCGATGAAATCATACTTTTTAACAAAATTTTAATATGTAACTGGCGCATTTTCTGGCATTTAGAATCAAAAATGTTAATAATTAGTCTTTTTTGTGTATTTCACCGATATAAGAAAACTACTTATCTAAAACATTGCAATTCACTTCTTTTAACCATAATAATGTATTAAAATTGTAGTGTAACAATAATTAATGTAAGGTAAAACCTCCATACGATATGAAAAAAATTACTCTAGCCCTTCTGACAATTATAACTTCCATTTCCTTCGCTTTTGCAACTGAGAATGAAGAAAACAAACTTGAAATAGAAACTCAAGGATATATGATTACTGTTCTCGATTTCCAAGAAGGAGATGAGATCAGATTATTTGAAGCCGAAACGGGAGTTCATATTTTATCTAAAACCAGAGGATTTGTTGATTTGAGTCAATTACCAAATGGTACATATGTGTTAGAAAACACTAATGGCAAAACAACGACTATCGAACGTACCGAAATAGAACTTTCTGTAGCTCCTCCATTAGGAACAGCTTATGTTGTAAATGAGGATGCTCCAGAGGAAACTGAAGAAGACGAATTGGCAGAGGAATTACGTTTATTAGAAAATAGAAAAAGCATAGATATCATACAAGAGGGTAACATGGTAACTGTTGTAGATTTTAAAGAAGGTGATGCTATCAAATTATTCGAAATTAAAGATACCGTTCACGTTTTGACAAAAAGCACTGGTGTAATTGATTTGACTTTACTTGAAACTGGAAAGTATTTTATAGAAAATAAAGAAGGTGCTGTTGCTTTTATCGAGAAATTTGCTAACGAAGAAGATCAAAAAACAATAGAAACTACTTATCTTTATGCTTCAAACTAATGCATAAATCTAAGTCGTCTATTACACTATGTCGAAATCTTGCCTAGAATGTGGAAATAAAATCATAGGCCGTATTGACAAAAAATTTTGCAGCGATCATTGTCGCAACACTTTTCACAACAAACACAATAAGGATACAAAAAATCTTATCCGAAACACTAACAATCAACTACGAAAAAATCATAGGATTCTCGAACTTCTAAATCCTAATGATAAAACCAAAACCACCAAAACTAAATTACTAGCCCAGGGTTTTGATTTCGATCTTTTTACAAGTATCTACACTACCAAGGTCGGGAAAGTCTATTATTTTGTTTACGATCAAGGATATCTACCTTTAGAAGGGGATTTCTATGCACTAGTCAAAAGAAATTAATGCATTTCACAGTAATCCGACACCATGGGTCGAACCCAAGGAAGCGCTATCTAGATGCTGTCCAGAGATAAACTTTTGGCTCCAAACTTTTCACTAACCACTAACACAGAGCTCCAGACAATCACAATGATTAAACCTACTATTATGGAATAGAACGGGTTAAACAAATCCTATACGGACAAAATGTATGCGCTCTGGAGAACGCTAAAAACAATATTAATTACAAAAGCCTTTTTTACAGATAATTATCTGTAAAAAAGGCTTTTGTAAATTTTATAATTGAAAACGTATTTTTTTATGCAATACTACGTTTATTATGATCTCTCCAATGCTCCGCATGCAACTCCAATGCCGCATGTAATACATCTCCTTGACTAATTTGACCAACAAGCTGCCCGTCACGAATCACAGGAAAACGTCTATACCGACTTTTACTAAACTGCATTGCTGCATCAAAAACGCTTTTTTCTGCATCAATAGTTTCTACATTAGTGCTCATGTACTCCTTTACCTTTTTTGTGCCTCCCATCGGGATATTAAAATAACGATTCTCACTGATTTTTTTCATACAATCAGAATCAGAAATCACTCCCAGTAACACATGATTTTCATCCACCACCGGTCCTCCTGTAATTTTATGTTTTACTAAGAGCTCCATTACCTCTACAAGTGATTGTTCAGGACTGAAAGTAATGAGTTTTTTTGTCATGTGATCAGACACCTTGATCGCTTCGTCTAAGCGTTTTTTTACGTTAGGGCGATTGCCCTGAAAACTAATTATTCCCATATCCCCAAATTTTAAGTGAATCTTAAATATATTGATTTTTAATTGAATACACAAATATTACAGCTGAAAAAATGAAGCCATACTTATTCATTATCTTTACCATTGACACGAGTTTTTACATGAATTGTGATTAAGAAAATGAGCTTTAATCTGTATTATGCAAGGGCAATAGCTTGTAATGTGTATTCAAAAAAAAGCAATTGATATAACGAACAAACTTATGAGTAGATTCCCAACATTTAGAACCTTAATTCTTCTAATTATTGCCATTTGGTATTGTTTGTATCAGCAAATGCCAAATACCACTATAGACGCTACCCAATCTCCGGACACTTTTGATACTTCAAGAGCCTTATCACACGTAAAAGCACTAACAACAGCTCCACATTTTGCAGGAAATACAGCTCATAACAGTGCTCAAAAATATCTTGTGAATGCTTTGAAAAAAATGGGCATCACTGCAGAAATTCAAAAAGGAGTTGCTATAGGAAAAGCAGGATCCATAAGCCACCCTGAGAATATTGTTGCTAGAATTAAAGGATCAGGAAACGGAAAAGCACTGCTACTGCTAGCACATTATGACAGCCACCCCCATTCTTCTTATGGAGCAAGTGATGATGCAAGTGGTATCGCTACAATTTTAGAAAGTGTTCGTGCTTTTCTAAACACTACGCCTACACCAAAGAATGATTTGATTATTTTATTCACCGATGGCGAAGAACTCGGGCTTCATGGAGCTCGATTATTTGTTGACAACCATCCTTGGGCAAAAGATATTGGACTTGCACTTAACTTTGAAGCGAGAGGTAGTGGAGGCCCTTCCTTTATGTTGGTAGAAACCGCTACCAAAAACAGTGAATTAATCAAAGAATTTATCAAAGCTGATGTTCCTTACCCTGTAGCAAATTCACTTGCGTATAGCATCTACAAACTAATGCCAAACGATACCGACCTGACGATATTTAGGGAACAAGGAGCTATTGATGGGCTCAACTTCGCTTTTATTGATGATCACTATGACTATCACACCGCAAATGACACATGGGATCGATTGGACACAAACACCTTACAGCATCAAGGAAGTTATTTGATGGCACTTTTACCTCATTTCGCAAATACAGCACTCGATTCTTTCAAATCTGAGCAAGATTTGATTTATTTTAATATTCCGGTCTTCAAAATGCTTAGCTATCCTTTTTCTTGGCGCTATCCATTACTTAGTATTGCTATCCTATTATTTATAGGACTTCTCTTTTATGGGTTCAAAGAAAATCGTTTGGAGTTACGGCAAATGACATATGGTCTTATCCCGCTCTTAGTCACATTATTTATTGTTGGAGGAAGTAGTTTTTTAACTTGGAAACTATTGCAATACGTATATCCTCATTATAAAGAAATTCTTCAAGGTTTTCCCTATAATGGTCATTACTACATATGGGCTTTTGTTTTTTGGAGCATTGCTGTTTGCTTCTGGATATACAATCGTTTTGTTGGATCCAAAAATGGTATTAATTTTTTTATCGCCCCTTTATTCTTTTGGTTAATCATTGCCACAGTGGCTGCCGTATACCTTCCAGGGGCTAGTTATCTAGTCATAATCGTATATTTTGGATTACTAAACTTGTTTCTATGGATTCGGCAAGAGCGCCCATTAGGATATCTATTGGTTATGCTAGGGCTACCAGCTATATATCTATTAACACCTTTTGTTAGAGATTTTCCCATCGCTTTAGGTTTACATCTTTTAGTCTTATCCACATTACTTTGTGTGGTACTCTTTTATATAGTACAGCCTTTATTTCATTTTTATTCACACAAAAAAACAGGAGCGTATATCGCACTACTAGTAGCAATTGTATTTTTATGCAAAGCACACCTAAGATCTGATTTTTCTTCAGAACGAAAAAAGCCTAATAGCCTTGTATATATTGCTGACTTGGAAGACAAAAACGCAGCATGGGCAACCTATGATCATGTTTTAGATTCTTGGACAAAAAACTACATCAAACCGGACATAAAAAATACTAAAGCCCCCCAGACAGCATTCTACAGCAAATATGGCACTAGCTTTAGCCACACAACTGCTGCTCCATATAAAGTTATTACTGCACCGCGCATTGAAATTTCTAAAGACACTATCATTCAAAATGACCGAATTATAACACTATGCATTACGCCACAGCGGTCTGTACATCGTTATGATTTATTTGTCGACAAGCGTTTTAATTTCAAAAAACTTATGGCCAATGGCGCAACAGCCAAGGACTTTATTTACCAAAATGACAAAACCTATAACGCCTATACCAAAAGATGGGATGACCGTTTACTCACCTACTACCCCACTAGAAATACACCCTTGGAATTAGAATTGCACATTCAAAAAGATGAGATGCCTGAGATTATGCTATACGAAAGCTCATTTGACCTATTAAACAACAAACACTTTACCGTCCCTAAACGTCCTGAAGACATGATGCCAAAACCATTTGTTCTAAATGATGCAATTGTACTCAAAAAAAAGCTCATATTGTAACAAAAACAATTAATAACAATGACTAAACCCATGATAGGAATTATAGGCACAGGCTGGCTAGGCAAACCACTTGCTGAAGCATTGATTGCAGAAAAACATCGTGTAAAAGGCACTACTACATCACCAGAACGCATACCCCTATTAGAAGATGCATCCATAATCCCCTATGTACTTGCTCTTACAGAGTCGGGTCCAGAAGGAGCTATTGTCGATTTTTTGCAGCATTGCACTACATTAATTATTAATATCCCCCCGGGGTTACGCCGTAATCCTTCTAGCAATTATGTAAAAAAAATAACACACCTCATTCCTTATATAGAAAAAAGCAGTGTCAAAAATATTTTATATATCAGCAGCACTTCGGTGTTTGCAAATTTGGAAGGCTTTCCATTAATCACTGCATCAACACCTCCTAATGCAACATCCAACGCTGGAAAACAACTTATCACTACAGAAAAATTGCTCCAAAACACCCCTAATTGCAAAACAACGATCCTTCGTTTTGCTGGATTATTTGGAAAAGATCGACATCCTGCATATATGCTTTCCAAAAAATCTGGTATCAAAAACCCTGATGCCCCTGTCAACCTTATTCATCTAGAAGATTGTATTGGAATTATCTTAAAAATTATTGCAACCAAAAGTTGGGGGCATATTTTCAATGCTTCTTATCCAGAACATCCTAGCAAAAAAAATTATTACGACACCATTTGCAAAAACTTACAACTTCCACCGGTTGACTATAACATCACAGATCCCTCAGTGGGAAAATTAATTACAAGCACAAAAATCACAACACAATTATCCTACTCATTCTCTTATGGCATTAATTATGGGTGATCGTACAATTATAAAACGGTTCTCTATTTAGAAAAAACTTCAGCTTTTCGACAATCTTTCCCATAAAAGAAAAGTAATAAGGGCCAAAGCTAGTATAGGTCTATAACCTTCAAAACTTCACTAATAATTCAACGGAATATCTCTTGAGCTAGGAATACCATAGACTATATTATATTTTTTTAAACGTTCATTCGAAAAAACACCAATAAAGACGTTATAAAGTACTTAAAAACAATAATTAAACTAAAAAACCACATATATAAGACGCAAAAACCTTAGCATAAAAAGGGTAAAACACTACTCATACACTTCTTTTAAACGATTAAATACGCTTTTTATCGAAAAAAACAGATTTAAATCTATCCATATTACGGTTAATGCGTTTTTTACTCTAAATTTGCAATACGCAAAAAAATGCAATCATTTTTAAGAAATCATCAAAAGATGCCTATGTAAATTATTACTTTATCACAAAAACCTTATTTTTTCATAGAAAACCCTAATGATCGGGTTTCTTCTTTATACATGTAAAATTGACTTAAATTTTACGGTATTATTTCTTAATCCTGATTTATAACATTAACAATTTATAAACACAAATTATGGATTTGAGCAACGCTGTTGACCTCTTATGGGTTATCATCTCTGGTATTCTTGTATTTTTTATGCAAGCAGGATTTACACTTCTAGAAGCAGGATTTACTAGAGCAAAAAACATTGCCAACATTGCTATGAAAAATATTGTCGATCTTCTGATTGGCACTATTTCTTTTTGGGTTATCGGATACTCCTTAATGTATGGTGACACATTGGAAGGCATCATTGGCTCCCCCTCTTTTTTCTACATGGAACCCACCGACATGCATAATCTATTTTATCAAACCGTATTCTGTGCTACAGCCGCTACTATTGTTTCTGGAGCTATTGCAGAACGCGCGAAATTTAGTACCTATGTGATCTTTACCTTTGTTTTTACCACATTTATCTATCCTGTTGCTGGTCACTGGATTTGGCAAGCAGACGGTTGGCTAACCTCTATGGGCTTTATTGATTTTGCAGGAGCTACCGCTGTTCATGTCGTAGGAGGGTTTGCAGGCTTAATTTTTGCCGTACTCTTAGGTCCAAGAATTGGAAAATATAACACAGATAAAACTTCCAATACCATCCCTGGCCATAATTTAGTATTAGCCGTTTTAGGGGTATTCATTCTATGGCTTGGATGGTTTGGTTTCAATGCTGGATCTGAATTAGCAATTACTGGTGAGAGTGCAAATAATGTCGCCATGATTGTAGTAAACACAAATATTGCTGCAGCGGCAGGTGGTCTTTTAGCCTTTCTTACTACTTGGATACGACATGGCAAGGCACAAGTTTCGATGACACTCAATGGTACACTTGCAGGATTAGTTTCCATAACCGCCGGATGTGCGGCAGTAAATCCTATTGGCGCACTTTGCATGGGGGCTATTGGCGGTATTGCAGTTGTATTATCAATCGATCTTTTTGATAAGGTATTCAAAATTGATGATCCTGTATCCGCCATATCTGTACATGCTATCGTAGGGATGATCGGTACTATTCTCGTTGGTGTATTTGCTACAGAACAAGGATTATTATATGGTGGAGGATTCCAACAACTCAAAATTCAAACTATTGGAACCTTTGCCGTGGCTATTTGGGTTATCGCAGCTACAGGGATATTAGTTGCCATTTTGAAATACACCATTGGTATACGTGTATCAAAAGAAGTAGAAACGCTAGGATTGGATATCACAGAACATAATATTGATTTTCGCGAAAAAGAAACTCAAGAAACGATCAATGAACCAAAAGAACTTGAATTAACACACTAAACTATGAAAGCACTAAAATTAACCATAGCATTTGCAGCATGTAGCTTCCTATTTATTGGGTGTGCAAACAAAGCTTCGCAACCTAATAGCACCATATCTACGGCTACCACTGCATCTAATGATGCCTATAAAGACCTAAGCCCAGAGGTATTATTAAAACAAGCAAAGGCACATTTTGATCTAGATGAATTTCAAAAAAGTCAGCAAAAAATAACCGTTTTGTTACAAGAACACCCTGAAACCTCAGAGGCAAATGAGGCAGAAAACTTCCTTCCTCTTTTAGAAGAGAAATTAAAAGAAGTGAAAATTGCATTAAAACAAAAGGCTCAAGATTCACTTCGTTTGGAACGTCAAAAAAGACTGCCAAATGCCTTAGAAAAAATGCGTAAAACTACTACAAACAACGGGCTTAGTCATTTTATTGACAAAAGCAGCCCAGAATTTAATACCAAAGAATGTTTTTACGCTTATTTTACTAAAGGGTCGCAGAACCCCAAATTATACTTCAAAATCCGATATGTTTCCAGTAATTGGTTAAACATGGAAAACGTAGTCATCACAGTGGATCAAAAAGACTACAGCCTAAAAGACACTATACGTAAAGATGAAACTAACGGCAAGAAAAAACTAAAGATTGAAATCCTTGACACTGCCATTGATTCCAAAGAAAAACATGAAATCTTGAGAGCGATAGCGGATGGAAAATCTGTCACGGCAGCTTATGTTGGTGCCACTGATTACAAAAAAAGAGCTATTACAGAAGAGCAACGTCTAGCTATTAGAAATGTATTAGATGCGTATGAATTCTATGGCGGACCAGAATTTGACTTGTAAACCGAAAAACTACCCTGTTATGAAACTAGCAATCACCTTCCTTACGATCCTTTTTTTATCAAATGATGTATTGGCTCAAGAGCACATCTTTGAACTAAAAAGCTACAATACTAATCGCAAAATACGTCAATATAATAGGACTCCTGAAATCTATCATGTAACTCATAAAGAAACTACCACGGTAGTCGTCAAAAAAAATGAGCGACAAACAAAAGAGTATAAGGAACTAAAAAATCAAATTGCAAGACTAAAAAAAACACAAGAAGGGATGAATAATCTCCCTACAAGTGTTCCTGTCCAAAAAACATACAACAGTGTTCCTGAAATTATTGAACAAATACAAAAATACAATGAGAGTGCTCTTTCTTATGGATTAAAGAAGAAATATTTACTCAAAGCACAGCAACTAATTGATCGATCAGAATTGTCGCATCTTGTATATGCAGATTCAAGAATACATCCTGATAAAATTACTAAATTTTCAAGCTTGACAAAAAATCCTTTAGATCTAAAAATTCATCTAAAAAGAGTTATTTGGGATCTTGAAAACACTAGGCCAATATTAGTGGCTGACGCGAATAATTCCGCGCCAAGTGTCAATACAGATTCTCTCGCAATTATTAAAGATCAGCTTGCTTCACTAGAAGAAAAATTAAAAACCACACAGCGGTATGAAACCATTAATAATGGTGAAAAATCCTATACTAGAATGGCCTACCTCTTACAGGCCAAAGTTGCTAGTCCGACCTCCTTGTTTGGAACCTTTGAACTAGAAAAAGGAGATTATTATGTAATGGGTTATGATTATAAAAAATTCAAACGAGATGAATTACTAGACGCGGTTACGATGAAAAAATATGGCATCAAACCAAAACAAATGACTTTTAGTAAAGCAAAAAAACTCATCCACAATAGCGCAACAAATGAATATTATCTAGTTTCTCAAGAGTTCAAAACCTTATTTGCCTATCTGAAACCGACAACTGCGCTCGCAACCAACAGGGTATACAAAAACACCCCTACCACCGTTGTCAAAAAAACAAGTTATGCGTCAATGTCTCCATCAAAAACTAATCCAAGCAAAAAGGTAAAGCCTATCGTTACGTATACGCACAAAAGCCGAATTGTTGAAGATTCAAATTTTGGTAAAACCAAGGCTACATTAGACTCTTATAAAAAAGCCATAAAGGAATCAGAATCACTAACCTCCAAACTAGATGACCATTACAAAGCACTCATGGATGGAAAAATGAATGCCAAAAGAGCAAAAGAATGGAAAAACGATATTATAAAAGCAGAAAAACTACATCAAAATATCGTTACTATGACGGGAAAATCTCCCAAAAGCATTAAGCAATTCAATGAAGATATGGATCCTAAATATATCGACAATTATTATGATTTTTCTAAAGCATTAAGCAGTGCTAAGCGTGTGTCGGGGTATTAACAAAACCATTAAAAAAGGTCAGTATTAAGTTTAATACTGACCTTTGATAACAAAACTTTATTACACGTATTATTTCGAACTTAGAGAAGCGCTTAAATACTCTCTATTAAGACGTGCTATATTTTCTAAAGAAATTCCTTTTGGACACTCGATCTCACAGGCTCCAGTATTAGTACAGTTTCCAAAACCTTCTTCATCCATTTGATGAACCATCGCCAAAACGCGATCTGTTGCTTCCACTTGTCCTTGTGGCAATAAAGCATATTGTGACACTTTCGCAGAAGTAAACAACATTGCTGAGGCATTTTTACATGCTGCAACACATGCACCACAACCAATACAGGTCGCAGCTGCAAAAGCATCATCTGCATCATCTTTATTTACCGGAATCGCATTCGCATCAATCGTATTTCCAGAGGTATTTACGGAGATATAGCCTCCTGCATGCTGGATACGATCAAAAGCACTACGATCAATCATCAAATCTTTCACAACTGGAAATGCTTTAGCTCTAAAAGGCTCTATATAAATTGTATCTCCATCTTTGAACTTACGCATATGTAATTGACACGTAGTCACCAATCGATCTGGACCATGCGGCTCCCCATTGATCTGCAAAGAACATGCTCCGCAAATCCCTTCTCTACAATCATGGTCAAATACTACAGGATCATCCCCTTTTGTGATCAATTGTTCGTTTAGCACGTCCAACATTTCCAAAAAAGACATATCACCTTCAATACCAGTAACATTATAGTCTACAATCTTTCCTTTAGCCTTTGCATCACTCTGACGCCATATTTTTAATGTAAGATTCATAGCTTTTTTATTTATACGAACGTGTTTTTAATTCAATATTATCAAAGGTGAGTTCTTCTTTATGCAATTGTGCATCCTTGGGTTCTCCCTTATATTCCCATGCAGAAACATATTTGAAATTTTTATCATCTCTAAGTGCTTCTCCCTTTTGTTCTCCATCCAATTCTACAGATTCTTCTCTAAAGTGTCCTCCACAAGATTCACGTCTATCTAAAGCGTCTTTTGCAAACAACTCTCCTAGCTCTAAGAAATCTGCTACTCTACCAGCTTTTTCAAGCTCTTGGTTGAGACTATTTTCGCTTCCAGGAACTTTTACATTTTTCCAAAAATCCGCTCGTAGTTCAGAAATTTCATCAATCGCTTCTTTCAAACCTGCTTCATTTCTAGACATCCCACATTTATTCCACATGATCTTACCTAGTTTTTTGTGGTAATAATCTACAGAATGTGTACCTGCCCCACTCATCAACTTCGCTATCCGTTCTCTAGCAGCTTTTTCTGCCTCTTCAAACTCTGGTGTATCAGTTGGTATTCTTCCTGTTCTAATATCGTTGGACAAATAATCTCCGATGGTATAAGGTAACACAAAGTATCCATCTGCCAATCCTTGCATCAATGCAGATGCTCCTAATCTATTAGCACCATGATCAGAGAAGTTTGCTTCTCCAGCCGCATAACAGCCAGGAACTGTAGTTTGTAAATTGTAATCTACCCACAATCCTCCCATAGTATAATGCACCGCAGGGTAGATCATCATTGGCGTTTTGTATGGATTCTCATCTACAATCTTTTCATACATTTGAAATAAGTTTCCATACTTATTCTCAATCACTTCTTCTCCTAATTGTAATATTTGCGCAGCACTTGGATTTTCAATCCCAGAAGTCAGTGCCTTTTCTTTGCCGTAACGTTGTATCGCTGCTGCAAAATCTAAGTATACAGCCTCACCCGTCTTATTGACTCCAAAACCTTCATCACAACGCTCTTTTGCCGCTCTAGAAGCCACATCACGAGGTACTAAGTTTCCAAAAGCTGGATAACGTCGTTCTAAATAATAATCACGTTCTTCTTCACTTAATTGTGTAGGTTTTAATTGTCCTGCACGTATCGCTTCTGCATCTTCTTTTCTTTTTGGCACCCAAATACGTCCATCATTACGCAAGGACTCTGACATTAATGTCAATTTGGATTGGTGATCTCCAGATACTGGGATACACGTAGGGTGTATTTGTGTATAGCAAGGGTTTGCAAAGAATGCACCTCTACGATGTGCTCTCCAAGCAGCCATTACATTACTTCCCATCGCATTAGTACTTAGAAAAAATACGTTTCCATACCCTCCAGTTGCTAGTACCACTGCATGTGCCGAATGTCGTTGAATTTCTCCAGTAACTAAGTCACGTGCAATGATGCCACGTGCTTTACCATCTACTTTAACCAAATCCAACATTTCATGTCGGTTAAAGGCTTGGATCTTTCCTCTATTAATTTGTCTATTCATTGCCGAATAGGCGCCTAACAGTAACTGTTGACCTGTTTGTCCTTTGGCATAAAAGGTTCTAGACACTAATACACCTCCAAAAGAACGATTATCTAATAGACCTCCATACTCTCTTGCAAAAGGAACGCCTTGCGCAACACATTGATCAATGATATTCGCAGAAACCTCTGCCAAACGATATACATTGGCCTCTCTGGAGCGATAATCTCCTCCTTTTACAGTATCATAAAATAGGCGATAATTAGAATCCCCATCGCCTTGATAATTTTTAGCAGCATTAATCCCTCCCTGTGCAGCAATAGAATGTGCACGACGTGGAGAATCTTGATAACAAAATGTTTTTACATTATAACCCAGTTCCGCAAGTGTTGCTGCTGCACTACCTCCTGCTAATCCAGTTCCTACTACGATAATATCAATATTTCGCTTATTAGCAGGATTGACCAGGTTAATCGTATTTTTATGTTTAGTCCACTTATCTGCCAGTGGCCCTTCAGGTATTTTTGAATCTAAAATTGACATGATAGCGACGATTTTAATGGTTAAAATGATGAACAACAGCTACAATTACAAATCCCAGCGGTATTACAATAGCAAATGCTTTTGCAAATTTTGTAGCTGCAACCGAAAATTTGTTATTAAATCCTACCGATTGAAAAGAAGAGGCGAATCCATGCCACAAGTGTAATGCCAAAAAGACAAAAGACAAAACATACAAACCTGTTCTTATCGGGCTTTCGAACTTATGAACTAATTCGTCATAATATCTGAATTCTCCATTATGTAATCCAGACATATCTCCAACAATATATTTTGTAGTTATCTCTGGAACCCAAAAATCATAAAAATGTAATCCCAAAAAGGCTAAAACGACTAATCCCGAAATAATCATATTTCTTGACATCCAAGAAGCATTAGCCCCTCCATTGTATTTAGCATATTTGACAATTCGTGCTTTATTATTTCTTAGCTCTAAAATAAAACCCATCACAAAATGAAATACAACAGCAAATATCAAAACCGGCTGTAATGCGAACTGCACTACTGGATTGGTTCCCATAAAATGCGAAAGCTCGTTAAAGACATCTGGACTGAAAATAGAAGTAAAATTGATAGAGAAATGTTGTAATAAGAAAAATACTAAAAAAAGCCCTGAAAGTGCCATGGCCACCTTTCTGGCTATTGAAGATTGTATTAATCCACTCATTATGGTATATTTTTAATTAAATTCAATGGGAACAAAAATAACCCTAAAGCTTTTTTAATGCAAATGTTGCTCTTAGTTTCTTTGACTTTAGAATCATTCAAAATAAGGCCTTTGTGATTTGTTGAACATTGATCCTGAAAACGTTTGAAAACTATGTTAAACTTTAAACAAAATAGTAGTCTAATTTTTGCGAATTTCTAATTTTGCATACGGAAAAAGTAAGAAAGTCGTTAATTAAGTATGATAGATCAAAAAATAATTTAACTTTGCGCCAATTTTAAGAAGTTTTAACACAAATAGTTATGCTATTTAAATTTAAAAAAATAACTCAACACTACAAGGCTAATATGATGTTTACACAAGATGTCAATTACACTCAAACTATAATTGCTGTATGAAAGCACTACTAAAGCAACATCGTCAACTAAAATCACAAATACGAAAATCAAAAAAAGCGATTCGAAATGCGCAGGACAAAAAGAAAAAAAGCTGCGTCACACTAGAGAAAATAGGTCGAGAGGTAAGTCGTTTCTATGCCATAAATAAAAATGAAGCTGATCGAACTGTTTATATGACCAAAACTCAAATAGAGGTCAAAAAATTACAAAAAACGCTCTCCAGTGCTGAAAAGATTATAAAAGCTGAAATTCCAAATCTGGAAACACTAGAAAATGAGCTGAAAAAACTACAAGCTGAAATGGAAGAACTCGGTCTAGAGGAAACGCAAAAAGCTAAAACGATTTCGCTAATTTCCAACTCATCTCAAGTAAAATATGTTTCTAGAAAAAAAACGGAAAAATTACAAGAGTATTAGAAATCAAATTTTAATTGAATTAACTCTACTTCTTTTGTTATAGCCTTAGCACTTTTTCCTGTATTAAGATTGGATAATGACAAGCCAAGTAAACGTACAGAATTCTTCATCGAAGCTTGATATAATAACTCTTTCGCCGTTTCTAGTAAAATCGCCGCATCGCTTACATAATAGGGCAAGGTTTTACTTCGAGTTTGTAAACTAAAGTCGCTATACTTTATTTTCAGTGTAACCGTTTTTCCAGCAACTTTACTTTTTTCGAGACGACGTTGCAACTCTTCGGCAATATTCTGCAAACGTTCGATCATATAAATTTCGGAAGCGATGTTCTCACTAAAAGTTCGTTCTGCCCCTAACGACTTTCGCTCGCGATTTGGTTTTACCGCACTAGTATGAATACCACGAACAATACGATAATAGTGCCCTCCAGATTTTCCAAAATGTTGCGTCAAAAAAGCTTCGGATTTTGCTTTGAGATCACTCCCTGTATAAATCCCCATTTGATACATCTTGGCTTTGGTTACTTTTCCAACACCATAAAACTTCTTGACATCTAATCCTTCTAAAAATGAAATCACCTCATCGGGATTGACAGTTTTTTGTCCATTAGGCTTATTGTAATCACTCGCCACTTTTGCAACAAACTTATTAATCGAGATCCCTGCAGAAGCAGTAAGCCCTGTTTTTTCAAAGATTTTTTGACGAATTTCTTGTGCTATCAATGTAGCACTTGGATTTCCCTTTTTGTTTTCGGTAACATCCAGATAAGCCTCATCCAATGATAATGGCTCTACTAAATCCGTATATTCCAAAAAAATGGCTCTAATTTTTGCAGAAATTTCTTTATAACGATCAAAATCCGAACGGACAAAAATAAGCTCAGGACAGAGCTTTTTGGCCAGGACTCCACTCATAGCACTTCGCACCCCAAATTTTCTTGCTTCATAACTCGCAGCACTCACCACTCCACGTTTTTCACTTCCGCCAACGGCAATAGCCTTTCCTTTGAGTTCTGGATTATCCAACTGCGCCACAGAAGCATAATATGCATCCATATCGACATGAATAATTTTGCGATGTTCTAATAGCCCCTCCACAATACAAAAATACAAATCTGTTTAATGTACTAATGAGAAATTAATGTAGTAATGAAATCAATTTAGCAATGTATTAATGGGATTAATGTA
>CAZYRG010000018.1:0-1779 GCA_964650425.1 uncultured Flavobacteriaceae bacterium | reverse complement strand
AATGTAGTAATGAAATCAATTTAGCAATGTATTAATGGGATTAATGTAATCATGAAAAAATTAATATAACAATGTAGCGATGAAATCAATTTAACAATTTTCGATTCTATTAATAAAGCTAATCAGTACATTGATTTTATTGCTAAATTTTCAAATTTATCCATTGTTGCATTTTTACATTGCTACATTAATCTCATTGGTACATTTTCACGTTTTCACACTTTCACATTGATTTCATTAGTAAATTTCTACATTAGCATATTAAATACATTAAAAAGTGATTGAAATAGAACGAAAATTCCTCGTAACCTCTGAAACCTTCAAACAAGAAGCGCGCACCAGTATTCGCATAGTACAGGCCTTTCTCAACACAGATCCAGAACGCACTGTCCGTATCAGAACTAAAGGTGACAAAGGATATATCACTGTAAAAGGCATTGGAAATGAATCGGGCACTAGTCGCTTTGAATGGGAAAAGGAAATTCCTGTCGCTGAAGCCGAAAGCTTGCTCCCGCTTTGTGAACCAGGAACTATTGCTAAGATCAGGCATGAAATCCTTGTGGGTAAGCATCTCTTTGAAGTTGATGAGTTTTTGGAGCGTCATGCTGGATTAATCATTGCAGAAGTCGAACTTCAATCCGAAGATGAGAAATTCAAAAAACCGTATTGGCTTGGTACTGAAGTTACAGGTAATCCAAAATATTACAACTCTTATCTAAGCAAAAACGATATAGCCACGGATAATTAAGAAAAATAAGACCAGAAATACACTACATCCGCTTAACATAATACTAAAAAAACTTAACTCAAAACTAACATTTTTCATTGTAAGTGCTGAATTGCATGTCGACTAATGCGACTTAATTCAATTAAAACTCAACACAATGAAAAACTCAAAAAAAAAATTCGCGTATTTGATTATTGCCGTATGCTTCGCAATCAACACAAATATGAAATCGCAAACAGTCTGCAATGGTTTTTATCCTGAGCAAAATGACCTTACAGTAGCCGTAAGCTATGGCAGCAAAAAAAACAGTGAATTTTATCGCGGAACCGAACTAGGAGGAAATCCAGCGATGTTGGGGGATATTTCCTCTTCCATGATTAATTTATATGCCGAATATGGCATTACAGATTGGCTTTCAGCTACAGCTACCCTCCCATACATCACGGTAAAAAGTGATGACGGACAACCTGACCCCGTATTACTATCAGATCAAGTCGAAGGTTTACAAGATTTAGGATTGTATCTAAAAGGAAAGATCTATGAAGCCAAAATAAATAGTGGCGATTCATTTAAGCTAGGCAGCGCTTTTGGCTTTTCCTTTCCTATAAGTAATTATGAAGGCGGCGGTGTACTTTCTTTAGGAAATAGTGCCAATGATTTTAGTGGAACAATTATCACGCAATACCTCTTCTCCTTTGGTTTGTTCGCAGAAGTTCAAGGAGGTTATAGTCTACGAAGCTCTGATGATTTTGACATCCCGAATGCTGCCATTTTTACTGGGAAAATCGGTTATTGTAATCCCCATTTTTATTTGGATACAACCCTAGGAATTCAGAACTCTCAAGATGGTTTGGACATTGGAACTCCAGAATTTGTTGCCGCAGGTGGACCGAACGCATTACCCGAAACTGATGTAGACTACACACAATTATCCTTTAATGCCTATGTCCCTTTCTACAAAGATAAGTTGGGAGCTTCTGCAGGATATACGACTACTTTAACAGGTAGAAATTTTAATGACGCCTCAGGGTTTTCTCTTGGGCTTGTTTATA
>CAZYRG010000017.1:18769-26086 GCA_964650425.1 uncultured Flavobacteriaceae bacterium | reverse complement strand
TCATCAATATGGGAGATCAATTCGAAGTAAAATATTTTGGAATAGACTCTAGAACTCGTAAAGAAAAAGTTTCTCGTAAAGCATTATTACCTCGTCCACCAAGAGAGGAAAGAAAGCCTAGAGAACCTAGAGAAGACAGAAAACCTAGAGAAAAGAGAGATTCATAAATTCTCACTTTTTTATAATAGCTAAAAAACTCCGTTAATTCGGAGTTTTTTGTTTTTACAAGTCTTTACACACCTTCATACAGTTTGTAATTGAATGATAAAACATTCATATACAGTCAATTGAAAAAAAACTCAACTCCAGTTAAGAATTCTTCTTGTTCAAATTTAAATCACCATTACCAAAAGCACGAAAAAAACTTCAAAATAAGTGCGTGAAATCAATAAACAGCAAAAAAAAGTTCTTTTATCGATTTTAAAGGTATTTAATCGTTTAAAAAGAAAAACTATTTCGCAAAAAAAAGAAAATAGTATTCATTATAATATTTTCGTGCCATTAAATTACCTAACCAATTTAACATGGCAACGTACTAATATTTATGATCATTCATCAATAGATTTACGCTGTCTAAAAAAACACATTTATGAAAAAAATTACTTACTCTCTTTTATTATTAAGTATTACGATTTCATCCTTTGGGCAAAATTTGATTCAAAATGGCAGTTTTGAAGGGATAGAATTTTTGTCTTGGATTCATTTAACAGAAGGAAACTCTGAAGGCGAGTTCAAATTAAACACCAAGGACTACATACAAGGATCCAATTGCCTTACAATAGATGCCAAAAAATTAGGACCAAATCCCTGGGACATACAAATGTATCAAGGATTTCCTTCTGAAAAAGGGAAATTTTACAAACTACGATTTTATGCAAAAGCGAAAAAAGCAAATACGATGATACGGGTAATGGTTCAAAAAACCTCCTACTTAATGAAAGATTTTGCTCTGGATAATAAGTGGAAAGAATATGAGTATAATTTTGAAGCAAAAGAGGACAACCTCCAGCTAGTATTCCAATACTTCCAAGAAGGTTTTATATCAATGGACGCAATAAACCTGCAAGAAACAACCTATTTAGAAGAAGCTAAGCCAGTAATAGTAAAGAGTCTTATTAGTAAAAACATGGTGGCAAATGGTAGTTTGGAAAACGGAATTAATAATTGGCTTAATTTAAAAGACAACGGAGCTAATGCGCAATATTCCATTAATACAAATACCCCCTACAAAGGAAAAAAAGCACTTAGAATAAAAGTGAGTGAACTAGGAGCAAATCCTTGGGACATACAAAGTATCGTAGAATTTGCAGCAATAAAGAACGGAAAGTACAAACTGAGTTTCTATGCCAGAGGGAATGGGAATGACAAAAAACTAAGAGCTCAAATACAAAAACATGAAGAAAAAATTTACCTTCCTAAAGATTACAATTTGACTCCAGAATGGACAAAATACGAATGGGAATTTGGCGCACAAACTAATGACATGCAATTTTCTCTGCAATACTTGGAAAAAGGAACCTATGAAATAGATGAACTAAAAATTGAACCTATCGGCAAAACGAAAAAAAAGCAAAAAAGCAAAAACACAAGAATAGCTAAACTTAATTAGTTTTTAGAATAGAATTTATTTGTAAGTAAATTAAAAACAATCTCCGCAACTGCATATAAAAAGCTTCATTAATTATGAGGCTTTTTATGCATCTTATTGTAAATGGCACTGTAATTGTTTATTTTCAACAAAATTTAATTCCAAAATAAGAATACTGAAATGAAAAAAGTCATACTTACGTTAGCAATAACATTATCGCTATCAAACATTTATTGCCAAAACCTTTTAACAAATGGCGATTTTGAATCAGGGCAACAGCCATGGAACAGCTTTGCCTCTGAAGGCGCAAAAGCGAACTTTTCTATAGAAAACAATGGCTCAAACGCCTTAAAAATTGATGTACAAACATTGGGCACTAATGCCTGGGATATACAAAGTTTACAAAGCTTTGCTTCAGAACTGGGAAAACAGTACACCTTAACATTACGAGCAAAAGCAAAAAAAAGTGGAAGTAAAATACGCGTACAGGTACAAAAAACTACCTATACCAGCACTGACATTGAACTTACAACAGACTGGAAAGATTACAGTTGGAATTTTGAAGCCAAAGAAGATAATTTAGAGTTAGCTTTTCACTATTTTCAAAAAGATTTATTTTATTTAGATGATATTTCTATTACAAAAGCTTCTAAAAAAGGTAGTAAAGGAGGCGCTCCGGCTGCTGGTAATCTAGTTCCTAATGGAAATTTAGAAAAAGGTGACGAAGGATGGGTCAACTTAGCTGATAATGGTGCTAAAGCAATTTATAGTATAAATGAAGACAGCCCTTATGAAGGAAAAAAATCACTACGTACTGTAGTAATGAGTTTTGGTCCAAATACTTGGGATATACAGAGTATTAATAATTTTGCCTCTGTTAAAGGTCAAAGATACAAGCTTACTTTTGTAGCAAAAGCAAGTAATCCTGGAAAAAAATTAAAAGCTCAAATACAGCATAATGACAAAAAAATATACATCCCGAAAGACTATGTTTTAACAGACAAATGGCAAGAATATAGCTGGGTATTTAGTGCTCAAGCTAGTGATATGCAAATAGCTTTTCAATATCTAGACAGTGGCCTATATGAAATGGATGCTTTATCTATTGTTGCAATGTCAAAAAAGAAGAAAAAGAAAAAAAAGAAGAAAAAAAGAAATTAATCACTGTGAAGCAGTTATTTAAGTAATAGCCTAAACTATTTGTTGTAATATGTTTAGGCTATTTTTTATTTATTAAAACTAGAAATCAACTAATAAATACTAAAATTCAAAAAAAAAGGTTTTTTATATACACAGCATCGACCAACTTTTCAATTTTTTTTTACATGTTACTTAAAAAAACCACTTTCTTTCTAGTAATACTATTTTATGTTTCTGTCATAAATGCTCAAAACTTAATTATAAATGGAGATTTTGAAAATGATCTATATGAATGGACTACTATTTCTGATAATGGAGGCAATGCCATTTTCCAAAGTGAAAGAAATGGTTCTTACAATAGCACTAAATTTTTAAATGTAAAAGTACGTGATCACGGAGCTAATTTATGGGATGTTCAAACGTATCAACAATTTCCATCTAAGAAAGGTGTTTTTTACACCTTGTCGTTTTTAGCAAAATCTTCCGTTAATCATAAAAAATTACGTGTACAATTACAAAAGACCAGCTATACTCCTGTAGACTTTACACTTACAACCAACTGGAAAGAATACACCTATCAATTCCAAGCAAAAGAGAATGACTTACAACTAGGGTTTCATTTTATTGACTTAGGTGCTTTTCGCATTGATGATATCGTTATTACAAAGTCTAAGAAACCTAAAAAAGAACAAGAGGGAATCCTTACCAATGGTAGCTTTGAAAATGGCATGGATGGATGGCTTAACCTTGCCGAGAACGGAGGCGAAGCAAGCTACAACCTCAATAGTAACAAACCATATATTGGTAGTTATTCTTTACAAGTACATATAAAAAACCTTGGAAAAAACCCTTGGGATTTACAAAGTATCCATGACTTTCCCTCAAATAAAAACAAAACGTACATTCTAACATTTTTTGCAAAATCGCAAGAAGAAAATAGCAAAGTAATCGTTCAAATTCAAAAAAATAAAGAGAGTATTTATATCCCAAAAGAGTTCACCCTCACACGCTTCTGGAAACGCTATCAATGGATTTTCAAAGCTAGTGCTGATGATATGCAATTGGCATTTCAACATCTTGACAGAGGTGTTTTTGACTATGATCAAGTTAACATTTCGCGGTATCGCGTTAAGAAATAGTTCGTTGTTCTAATACAATCCCTATCAACTTTATTATTTTTTTTAAAAAAAAATAGTTAATTTGAGACCTTATAATTATGTAATTTTAAAGATTTATTATTTCTATACTCCTGTATTAACTCTTTTTTTATTAATTAATTAGTATAAAAATTAATGTTTCAAAAATTGATTAACGCTATTTGGCACTTTTTTTGATTATTTATTAAAAAAACGTTAAAATGAAAAACCATCATACTATGAAAACAATTTTACTCTCTATATTTTTCATTACCGCTTGTTCCCTTTATGGACAGACAAATCTTATCAAAAATGGAGGTTTTGAAAATGAATTTATGCATTGGGATAATATCGTAGAAAATGGAGCTAGAGCTAATTTTTCTACCGACCCCAGAAATAAACAAATAGGTAGATATGCCTTCAAGGTCCAAGTTAATTCTTTGGGAAAAGACCCATGGAGTGTACAGTGCTCTCAAGGTTTTCTCTCAAAAAAGGACAAAACTTATAAATTGAGTTTTCTTGCTAAAAGCAATTCTTCTGGAAACAAAATGGTTATACAGATCCAGAACAAAACCTATACCCCAAAAACATTTACCTTGACTAATCAATGGATAGAATATATATGGCAGTTTACCGCAAAAGAGAACAATTTACAAATATCCATGCAGTTTCCGCAAAAAGGCACTTTTTTTGTAGACAATCTCATCATAAAAGAAGCTAGACGATTTAAGAAAACTAAAATTAATAAATCTTTTAGGCCGAAGCCGAGTATTAGTAGTACTAATAGTAGAAATACTAGTAGTAATAAAAGTAGTAGTAAGAAAAGTAGTAGTACGGGAAGTTCCTCTAATAATATTTATAATGGGGATTTTGAAATTGGTTACGAAGGTTGGAATAACATTAGCGAAGAAGGTGGTCAAACAGAATATAAATTTAATTCTCAAACTCCACATGGAGGAAAAAAAGCGATGCGTGTCGTTGTCATGCAGTTTGGACAAAACCCTTGGAGTATTCAAAGTATCAAGTCAATAAATGTCAAGAAAAATAAACGTTATCGTGTCAGTTTTTATGCAAAGGCGGGAGGAAGAAATAAAAAGGCAAAAGTTCAAATTCAAGATCATCCTAAAAAAATCTATCTCCCTTTTGAATTTGCAACTAGTACCAGTTGGCAAAAGTATGAATTCGAGTTTAACGCTGATTCTGACACTATGGAATTAACCCTACAACATATTAGTAGCGGAATTATGGAATATGACGATATTAGCATCCAAATGATCGGAAAAAAACGATAACAAACCTTTTACATTATTCATAAAAATGTCTTTATATGTTCTTATAAAGGCATTTTTTACACGATCAAACTGAGAAGAACGTTATAGCCACAGTGTTTTTCGAAAAAAAACACCCCTAGCTAATTTCTTACATACATTTTACATGTTTCTTACAAAAAATAGTATCTTTGAGTAGACCAATCTATATTATATTTTATTTATTTATGTAGTGTTACGCATAAGTCATTTAGTTTTTGGCCTGATTTATGTATATACTATATCCCCTATAAGTTAGTATTTTATAACGAAAAAATAGAACAATGAAAAAATTACTCTTAATCCCTTTCCTACTATTAATAGCGTCAATTTCTTTTGGACAAACTAATTTGATTAAAAACGGAGGTTTTGAAAATGAATTCCAAAACTGGAAAAAACAAAAAGCTAATGGAGCTGATGCCTCATTTACAAATGACTCTCGTAATAAACAAGATGGTGTATTTTCCTTGAAAACAACTGTCCTAAGACCTGGTGCAAATTTATGGGATATTAGTTGTTTCCAGATGTTTCCCTCTCAAAAGGATAAAATTTACAGAGTAACGCTTTCGGCTAAAACAAGATTCTCCGGAAAAAAAATACGATTGCAAATGCAAAATAGAACATTTGCTACTCAAGATTTGACCTTATCTAATCAATGGGAAAATTATGCTTGGGAATTTATTGCCAAAGAAAACAATCTAGTATTTTCTATTCAGTACATAGAAGCGGGCACCTTTTTTGTTGATAATGTTAGCATCAAAGAGATTAGAAGTAAGAAAGGTAGTATTACGGCAGCAAAAAGCTTCAAAAGCACCAAAAGACCCACTACCACAAGCAGCAGACCTATCTACAGCACTAACAATACAAGCACGGCTGCAATAAATAACGGTATTATTCAAAATGGTGATTTTGAATCTGGCATGAGTAATTGGAATAATGAGCAATATAATGGCGGCGTGGCTAAATTCTCATTGAACACGAAATCTGCTTACTCAGGGACAAACTCATATCGCGTTACGACTACAAAATTTGGTCCTAATCCTTGGGATGTTCAAAGTGTCAAAAAAATAAACGTTAGAAAAGGTAAAAGCTATAAACTTACCTTTTATGCAAAAGCAAATGGAACAAACAAAAAAGTAAAGGTGCAAATACAAGACAACACCAATAAAGCTTATTTACCAAAAACCTTTGCTATTACTAGCAAATGGCAAAAGTTTGAGTGGTCCTTTACTGCAGAAACTAATACTATGGAACTTTCATTTCAACATATTAGTAAAGGCACTATGGATTTTGATAATATCAGTTTTGAACCGATCGCAAAATTACGTAATACTCAAAGAGCATATTAAAGCATTAAAACTTATTTGGTTTTAGTCAGCTGGTGGGGTAACCCCGAATGGATAGTCTTCTTAAGCAATGGAGTATTGTTTTATACCTGCAGAGATCTGTCAATTTTTAGTTTAATAGCCGAACAATGTTTTTAAATTATGAAGAAAATTTAAACCACTTCATTAATAAAAATACTATATTCAAGATATTAGCATACTTTTACCAAAAGAAAAACACAAGCAGAGAAAAAATCTAGATATTATTAATTATTCACACACCATTTAGTCTATACGAAAAGTACGATCTACACTGCGATTGCATTAAAAACCACCTACCTAACTAATCAAAAGAAATAAACAATTCTTAAACAAAAGTTAACAAACACCCTGCGAAATCATTATTTTTTTCATAGTTTTATCATTCATGATATTTTAACAAAAACGTTATAGCACAAAACACTAACCCTACTATAACTACACTATCACTCACACTAAAACTATAATAATGAAAAAAGTAACCTTTCTACTACTAATCTTCACCCTTACCGCATTAGCCCAAAAAGAAAATAACTTAATAAAAAACGGCAGCTTCGAAAAAGCTATGACAAATTGGACTACCGATACCGAGAGTGGTTCTAAAGCGACATTCAAAACAGATAATAGCAGCTTCTATTCTGGCCAAAATGCTTTAAATGTAAAAGTTGTCCTACTAGGAAAAAATACTTGGAACATTCATATGATTCAACCATTTCCTTCTAAAAAAAACAAACACTATGAGGTAACATTTTATGCAAAAAGTGATACTCCAGGATTAGAAC
>CAZYRG010000017.1:0-18669 GCA_964650425.1 uncultured Flavobacteriaceae bacterium | reverse complement strand
AACAAACACTATGAGGTAACATTTTATGCAAAAAGTGATACTCCAGGATTAGAACTCAAAACACAGGTGCAGAATGTTACTTTTACTCACAAAAATTTTTCTTTGACTAAACAATGGAAACAATATACCTGGAGACTTACTGCAAAAGAAGACGATTTAACACTAGCCCTACATTTTACTGAAAGAGGTAAATATTATGTAGATTATATTGTTGTAAAGGAAGTTAGAAAAAACAAAGCTAAACTATCGCCAACAGCCAAAACATCGATTAATGCAACTGCCACTAGATCTAACGCGGTCATACAGAATGGTGATTTTGAATCTGAATTCCTTAATTGGACTAATATGGCAGAAGGTGGAAGCCATGCTGTTTACAGCATAAACAAAGAAACTCCATATGAAGGCACGGGCTCTATGCATGTAGCTGTAAAAAAACTAGGTGGAAAAGAATGGGATGTACAAAGCACAAAGGACATTAACGTAAAGAAAAACAAAAGATACAAACTCAGTTTCTATGCAAAATCATCCGGTGGCGAAAACAGAGTACGGGTTCAAATACAGAATAATTTGGAGCAAATTTATGAGTCCAGAACATTTGCTATTAGGGATACTTGGAGTCTTCATGAATGGGAATTTCCAGCTAAAAGTAGTGCTATGCAATATTCCTTTCTCTTCTTTTCCCTTGGCACTTTTGAATTTGATAACATTGAAATTAAGCAAATAAAGAAAAAATAATAAGCATTTTTTAAAATATACGCTACATCAAAAATATATAAATCCATAAAAAACAGACCGTTACCCTAAAAAAATATACATATATTAAAAAAAATAATGGTTTTGTAACATTTATGTAACATTGTACGTATAATTAATGTAACCCAAATAGACGAACTCTATTGAAAAAGAAATACGCTTAGATGAGACAGTTAAAAATTACGAAGCAGGTAACCAATAGGGAAACCGCTTCTCTAGACAAATATCTACAAGAAATAGGCAAAGTTGATCTTATCACCGCAGATGAGGAAGTGGAATTAGCACAACGCATCAAAGCAGGTGATGAACGCGCATTGGACAAACTAACCAAAGCGAACTTGCGTTTTGTAGTTTCTGTAGCTAAGCAATACCAAAATCAAGGATTAACTTTACCTGATTTGATTAATGAAGGAAATCTAGGGTTGATCAAAGCGGCTAAACGTTTTGATGAAACTCGTGGTTTTAAATTTATCTCCTACGCTGTATGGTGGATTAGACAATCTATCTTACAAGCGCTGGCGGAACAATCTCGTATTGTTCGTCTTCCTTTAAATAAAATTGGATCGATCAATAAGATCAATAAGACGTATGCTTTTTTAGAGCAATCTAATGAGCGTCCACCGAGTGCAGAAGAAATTGCTAAAGAATTAGACATGACCATCAATGATGTCAAAGAGTCTATGAAAAACTCTGGACGTCACGTAAGTATGGATGCTCCTTTGGTAGAAGGGGAAGATTCTAACCTTTATGATGTATTACGCTCTGGAGAGTCTCCTAATCCTGATCGTGAGTTATTACATGAATCATTACGTACAGAAATAGAAAGAGCATTAGAAACCCTTACACCAAGAGAAGCAGATGTAATCCGCTTATATTTTGGACTGGGTGACCAACATCCAATGACGCTAGAAGAAATTGGAGAAACTTTTGATCTTACAAGAGAACGTGTACGTCAAATTAAAGAAAAAGCAATTCGTAGATTGAAACATACATCTCGAAGCAAAATATTAAAAACATACCTAGGATAACCTTCTAGTATAAAAGCAAAGTACAACAGTTTATAAAATAACTGTTCGTTTTTTGATTGATGAATGACCTCCGGAGTGATTACCGGAGGTTTTTTTTGTTCAAAAAAACAAGAGATAAATTAGATTTTTAACATTTGTTATTACTTACTATTTCTAAGCTAAATAGTGTTATCCCTCAACGAAAATACACGAAAACCATAATCTGTTAAAAAACAGCTATTTAATCAAAAAAAACTTCAGAAAATCAATTATTTTTACTTAAATTGATGTATTGTCCTTCTAAAAATGACTTATAGATTTGTTACAATAAAATTGAACAACTAAAATTCATTCTTTATGGACTATGCAATTTGCTATGTAAGTACAGCTTCAGAAACCCTATCAAAAACAGAAATTTTATCCATGTTAAGGGCTATAAAAATTAATAATAATGCTAATGACATTGAAGGAATACTCATTAATTCGGGGAGCAATTTTTTTCAATTAATAGAAGGAGAAAAAAGTAAGGTTCGAAATTTATATAGCAAAATCCAACAAGACCCGAGACACCACCATATTATTAAAATATTAGACCAGCCAATCGACAACTCAATCTTCTCAAATCACAAAAACGAGTTTTGCACTATATCAGATATACTACCCCGAAAACACTATTTAAAACGATTTATAAGCTATAGTAAACAAAAGCATTTTAAATGTTACGAAAGTATCTCTTATGTGATGGAACGTTTTGTATATGGAAATGAAAAACAAGAAATAGTTTACTAAGTTTTTCAAATTTACGATTTTCTTTTATTAAAAGTTTTCGATAGCGATAGATACTTTTCATATAAAACATCTTACTTTTGTGGCAAATTTATAGTTATGGCTACAAAATTAATTGCTCCATCTGTCTTAGCAGCAGATTTTGCCAACTTGCAACGTGATATAGAAATGATTAATGCAAGTGACGCTGATTGGTTTCATATCGACATTATGGACGGTGTATTTGTCCCAAATATTTCTTTCGGTATGCCAGTGCTGCGAGATATCTCCAAACATGCTAACAAAACTATTGATGTACATTTGATGATTGTAGATCCAGATCGCTATATCAAAACTTTTGCGAATCTAGGCAGTGATATCCTTACCGTACACTATGAAGCCTGCACCCATTTACACAGGACATTACAAGCAATAAAAGCTGAAGGTATGCAAACTGGCGTGGCACTAAACCCGCACACCAATGTAACTGTCCTAGAAGACACGATCAATGACATTGATTTGGTATGTCTAATGAGTGTCAACCCTGGATTTGGCGGACAATCTTTTATAGAAAACACCTATAAAAAGGTTAGAGCACTTAAAGAACTAATTACAAGAAATGGTGCCCACACACAGATTGAAATTGACGGAGGTGTCACTAATAAAAATGCAAAACAGTTAATAGAGGCTGGAGCAGATGTACTAGTAGCAGGAAGTTATGTCTTCGGTGCACAAGACCCTATTACCACTATAAAAGAGTTGAAAGTTTTAGCTAATAGCTAAAAAACAAACTTACCTTAACAAAAAAACGTTTTAGAAATTTCTAAAACGTTTTTTGTTTGGTAAAATATATACTTTATACTAGTCATTGGACAGTATACTCAAAATATACCAAAACAATAACATTAACGATGCAAATAGACCTAATGAAGCTCCTACATATTGATCTTCACTGTATTTGTGCACCATATTAGACGTTTGATATAATATGGAACCAGAAGCCAAAACTACCATCCCTACACTAAACCATAAACCTAGATTGAATCCAAATAGCGTTCCTGCTATAATCAATCCTAGGGCGATAAAAAAACCAATCGTAAGTATCGACTTTAAAAAAGAAAAATCCTTTTTGGTTAATAATGCAACAGCCGATAAGCCTGAGAATAATGCAAGCGTAAGTATCGCTGCTTGATTCAAAATGTTAGCACCGCCACTTTCGGCAATCATCATAGCTATTCCGATCAACGGAATAAAAATAAAAGCCTCCGCAACCACATATAATAACAATCCTGCATATTGTTGATTGATATTATGGTTCTTTAGTGCCATACGTTCTGCGTAATTTGTAATAAACATAAACCCACCTAACATGATCAACCAGCGCCAGCCTTGTGTCATCGAAAACGCAAAATCTACGATAGGTTGAATTTTAAAAAACACCATTTCTACGATCACAAATAACAATACTGCCATTGCAAGGTGCGTGTATGTTTTCTTATAAAAAGCTACTTTTTTATCTTCTGCAAGAGCGCTTACAGGCACTATTTGTTGTATTTCTTCCATTTGTGGGAGTTTATGGGGTTATTAATGGGGCTAAAACTACAGAAAATTAAAGAAGTACACAAATAGCAAAATCAATAACCTGCGAATCTATAATTCAGCATTTGCTTTACCAAAGCATATACTTTTGGAAAATCAGCTCTTAATTTTTTTGGAGATTCTATAAATACCTCAATAAGTACGGCTACAAATTCAAACTTATCGGTAAATGCATATTCTCGCAATACATTTGAAGTATTAAGTTTTTCTCTAAGAGACTCATCGCTCAAATAGGCCTCCAGTTCCAAAAAAGTATCATAGAATAATTCAGAACTGATATCATTATTCTTGATCGCATTATAATGAATCGCATGTGTTATTTCATGGATTCCCAAATTAATAGCATCATCTTCTATCTGATTACCATGCATAAAATCTTCCCAAGAAAATACCAAAGTTTTTAATCTTGGATTATATTCTCCTTTGTGTTCTGTTTGATTCATTACAGAAAAATATGCGGTAGGATAAATAAGTATGGTTTGTAAATATTCTAGTAAATAATTGCGCATCCCGAATGTTAACATCACTGCTATCATAGCAACCGTAACTTTGACCTCTTCATCTACTACAAATCCTTCTCTTCCGTGAATGTTCGTATTTTCGATAAAACGATAAATCCGGTGCTCAAAATACTTTTGTTCTTTTTTTTCCAATTTTTGATAAAAAGGAAATTGATTTAAAAGTCGTTTTTGTCTTGGAGTAATCTTCTTCTGAAATATATACAAATGAACAAAATAAGGTTTGTGATAATATTTTGCATATATCGTTTCTAAAAATCTAAGGATATAATAGCCGCAGATCAATAAGATCACACCTATAAATCCAAAAACAAATATGGGGTTAAAAGGAACAGGTTCTGCTTGCGTAAATAGGTAGGTCATAAGCATTGATTAGGGACAATTGCAGTAGGTATGCTTTTTAATAAACCCAAAAAACAGGATAAAAGTATATCATAACAAACAGTTTGCTACTTTTTTAAACAATTACAAACCAAAAGATCTCTATCAGGATGCTAATCCAATACTTTTTTTGCACTAAAATTCACTAATGTTTCACCATCAATTTTGTGATGATTTTCCTTTAGAATTTCAAAGCCTTTTTTCTCAAAAAATGGTTTTGCTAAATGGCTTATATCCGTCGTTAATTCTTTGAAATTATATTCTTTTGCCACAGCTTCTATACGTGTGTATAACAAATTAGCAATTCCTTTTCTTTGATATTTATGTGATACATATATATTATCAATATACCCCGTATTGCTCAAAGAAATAAAACCTACAATCTCAGCATGGAGTGCTGCTACATAAAAATTGTTATGTATAAATTTACTTTCCCAATAGGCTGTATCAGAAAAATGTCGGGTCCATATTCTTATTTCGGCCTTTGTGTATGCCTTTATTCCAACCGAAGTAACGGTATTATAAAACAATCTCTGTAATCGGGGTAAGTCGCTTAAGTTTCCGCGACGAATTTCATAGTTCATACCTAAATATACTAATTTCTGTTAATATTTTTAACAATTTGTTTTTTATTGAATGTTAAATTTTCAAAATGTGAATAATGCCATAAAGTTTAGAAGACTTCTTAGTATATTTACTTTATAAAAAACAAACACGAACAGATGAAACGTATTCCTATATTTTTAGTATTTCTAACTTTATTAAGCTGTGGTGAATTGCAGCAAATTGTAGATGCCTTACCACAACAAACCGGAGGCAGTGTTGGATTAAGCAATGCTGATATTGGATCAGGATTACGTCAGGCACTGAACAAAGGGATTGACAAGCAAGTTACTAAGCTAACTGCTGATGGTGGTTTTTTCAAAAACGAATTGGTGAAAATTGTGCTGCCTTCAGAATTACAGAAAGTAGACAAAACACTTCGTGATATTGGTTTGAGCAGCTTGGCGGATAAAGGACTTAAAGTACTCAATAGTGCTGCAGAAAATGCAGTAAAAGAAGCAACTCCTATTTTTGTTAGCGCCGTAAAAGATATTACTTTCGCTGATGCAAAAAACATTCTTTTAGGCAATGATAATGCGGCCACTAATTATTTATCGCAAAAAACAAATACGGCACTCTATAGTAAATTCAAACCTGTTATTAATGGTTCTCTTGACAAAGTAGGTGCAACACAGGTATGGAGTACGATCATCTCTAAATACAATGCGGTGCCACTGACTAACAATGTAAATCCGGACCTCACGGATTATGTTACTAATGAAGCTCTGAAAGGAGTATTCACGATGATTGCTGTGGAAGAGAAACAGATTCGTACTAATTATAGTTCTAGAACAACCGATTTACTAAAGAAAGTTTTCAGTCTACAGGACAATAAATAAAGTATGAATCTACTGTTATTTCTAAATCTAAATTTTACTTTTTTTTAAGTTAGCCTTAACGCATTATTAAGACATAGTCGCATTTCAAACTGGTATCTTTAAGTAACCTTAACTAAAAAACAGCGCTATGCCTTTATGGATTAGACGTAAGGAAAAGCTAGAAGTGTTGCGAGAACGTTACCACAAATTGATGAAAAAAGCTTTTGAAATTGCCCCGTTTGACAAAGTTAAAAGCGACAAACTCAATGCCGAAGCTACGCAACTACTTAAAGAAATTAAAATATTAATGGGACAGGAGTAATACCAATTATGGCTATTCTTCTACGCTAGATGTATTGATAAAAGAAATTGATGTTGTATTAAATATTTGAGGTTGTTCTACATTCACCACATGTCCACAATCTTCGACAACAAACAACCTAGAAAATGCATGTTGAGATACGATCTTCTTGATCGATGGCAAAAAAAGGTAATCCTGTTCTCCCATCACATAAAGTGTAGGTATTTTTATATCCTTAGATCTAAAAAAACGTAATAAAGGATTAATCTCTGAAGTAAGTTTGAACCATTTAATAAATTCTTTCTGATATAATTTCTTTGCCTCTCTTACAAATAATAATCGCGATTGTTTATGGTTTTTTCGAGGCATAATAATAAAAGCAAAAAACTTATAGAGTAGCATATAAGGGATAACAGACTTAAAAATTACTCCAAGTCGCATTAACAATTGTGATCTAAAATTAAGTTTCATAATTGCACCTCCCATAATCATAGAACGTACACGGTTGGGATATTTTTCTGCCAAATTACGAATCAATATCGTACCCAGCGAAATTCCTATAAAATGCGATTTTTCTAATTTTTCCTGATCTAGTACCTGAACAATATCTTGTACAATCACATCAAAGGTGTATTTTTTATTAAATGCATCCTTAAAAGCTACTTTGGATTTCCCGTGCCCACGTAAATCGAGTAATAAAACATTAAAATGCTTCTTGAATTCGCGAACTTGCTTATACCAAATAGAAGAACTCCCTCCTGCTCCATGAACGAAAGTAACCCATTCCTTACTGGATTTATGATGGTACGTAGTATAGTTTAGCAATCTTTTTCTTTTGCCTTAAAGGTAAGGGAGATTTATATAAATTCAAACGCTGTTTCCAAATATTAGAAAATTCCTCTAATTGCTAAATATTACAATATCGTTTAGACAAAATAAAACCAAATTAAACGACTTATTTACAATATTTTACATATATTTATATATATACTTTATAGGTAGATTTCGAGCATTATGAAGAAGGTTAAAGGACATTTGAGATACAGATTTAGTTCCTTGGAGTTAGAACTTCGATATAAAACGTTAATCGAAGAAGCCTATAACTTGCGCCAAACCGATGCAGGATTGAGTGATTATGCAGCCTATGAAGCTCATAAAATGATCGGAAAATCTTCTGAATTTGGAGGCGTTACTGTTATTTAAAAGATTAAAAAAGTCCGTGCGACTAAACAACACTTTTTAATTGCTCTTTTATAATTGTCGCCATTTCTTGCTGTAATGAGGCAGCTGCGGCAGTTGCAGCTTCAGCAAAATCATCTTTGTTAGAAGCGTAAATAATCCCTCTAGACGAATTAACCAACAACCCAACATCTCTTGTCATTCCATATTTACAAACCTCCTGCAAATCTCCCCCTTGTGCTCCTACTCCTGGAACCAATAAAAAACTATCAGGCACTATTTTACGAATCTCAGCTAGATATGACGCCTTGGTAGCTCCAATAACATACATCAACTTTTTCGAATTCTTCCAGGTCTTTGATGTTTTGATGACATGTTCGCACAATAATTTATCATCAATTTTTTGAGTTTGAAAATCAAAAGCTCCTTCATTAGATGTGAGTGCCAAAAGTATCGTATGCTTTGAACTAAATGCTAAAAAAGGTTCGACAGAATCCTTACCCATATATGGTGCTACAGTCACTGCATCACATTGTAAATCTTCGAAAAAAGCTTTAGCATACATCGTACTAGTATTACCAATATCACCTCGTTTGGCATCTGCAATGATAAATTGTTCTGGATATTTTACATTCAGATATTCTATCGTTTTTTGTAGTGATTGCCAACCTTTGATCCCATAAGCTTCATAAAAAGCCGTATTCGGTTTATACGCTACCGCCAAATGATTTGTTGCATCAATAATCGCCTTATTAAACGCAAAAATAGGATCATCTTCCATCAACATAGACTGTGGAATCTTCGATAGATCTACATCTAAGCCGATGCACAGAAAAGACTGTTTTATTTTTATTTGCTCAATAAGATTATGGGTAGTCATATAATTAGTGTTTCTACAAATATATTCATGCCAGGTCAAAAAAATTACTTATATCTAGAAATTTTATAGCTGAATTATGTATTAGTCTTATTCACATAATCTTGCAAATAGGCAAATTTTGGAGTCAATCGTCCTTTTTGGGTCATTCTAGCTCGTTCTAATACACTATCGGCATCATTATTAAAAAATGCGGGAAGTACTTTTTCCAAAAATACGGTACCAAACCCTTGACTCGCATCTCTAGGTAACTCACACGGTAAATTATCTACGGCCATTACTGCAATACTTCCAGAACTACCAAAAGCTACTTCGGACTCAGAAACGGGGTCATACCCATATATGGGATCTGCAATCGTAGCTGCTCTAATAGTACTCGCTACGGGACCGTCAATATCACAAGAAATATCTGCCACCAGACGTATGTTAAAATCTTCTGATTTTGCATCCTCTTTAGTAAAAAGATAGGGAGCCCCTTGTCCATAAAAATGCCCTGCAATAAATACGGTACTTACTGCAGCAAATTGCATAAATGTACTTTTGTAAGCTGTTGGATTTTCAAAAAAGTGTTTCAAAGTAGCCGCTTCGCCATCATTACGAGCATTATAATCTAATGCATTAAGTTGCACATAAACGGGGGCATCATACGTCTTTGACAGATACGCCGCAACGGAAACTTCTTTTACACCTAGGTAATCCAAAATTTCTTTTGCTCCACCTCCTACTCTACCCGTCCCACTAAGAACGATCTTTATTGCTGATAATTTTACATTATCCAAAACTGCTAATAGCGCTTTTTTATCCTTGAGACTTGCCGCTTTTGGTAATTCAAAGATATCATCCAACATACCCAAAGTTCGAATCGCGTTATAGGCGCCTACAATTCCTGCATAATACCCAAATCCTAGCAAGCGATTTCCATTGGCTGCTACAAGCGTTTCGTGATCGAATAATTCGATGTTTTTTTTCAGAATCGTCTGGAGCAGTTTTCTGTTATAGGGTTGCTTTTTTATGGTATGCGAAAAGAAAAAATATTTTTTATTCGGAATCAAAGCAGCTATAGGAACTTCTTTTACTCCAATAAGCACATCACAGTCTGTTATATCATCGCTAACTTCAAAACCGGCATCTCGATACTCTTGATCAGAAAACACACGTATAGCTGAAGTCTCAACCACAAAAGTGACATCAGGAAATTGCTGTTGTGCTTTTTGCAAGGTTTCTGGGGCAAAAACCACCCTACTATCAGGTGGAGATTTACGTTCTTTGATAATACCGAATTTCATAAAATATAGCTATTATTTATTAATCACATTAGACCTTTTCCACCAATTAACTCAAAATATAATTCTCATAACTCGCAGTTCATAGCAGTTCTTACATTCCCAGCTATCAAGTAAGGGTATATGGTATAAATCGTCTAATCATAAAACTACTAAATCTTATGCAATAACAATTGCACTATATGATATGATTTTTTAGTATTTTTGCATTAACAAAAAAAGTTGCATTACTTATGAAATAAGCCATATCAATTAGTTCGATATTAGCAAAAAGATTAATGGCGATTCCATATGACTTATAATAAATAATAACAAAAACAGATGAAACTCGCTTTACTTACTGTCGGATTACTTGCCCTAGCTTTTGCTGGTATTGCGATTAAATTATGGGCAAAAAAAGATGGTAAATTTGCAGGAACTTGTGCTAGTCAGAGTCCTTTTTTGAACAAAGAAGGAGAATCTTGTTCTTTATGCGGAAAAACACCAGATCAATACAAGGATTGTAACGATACAGAACACGCCTAATTATTGATACCTACCTAATACTATTGAAAAGTAAAACACAATTATTAGAAACTATTGAAAAAGCTAAAGAAGGGAGTCAAACCGCTTTCAACCTTTTGCTGGATACCTTTTGGAATGATGTTTATAACTTTCAATTAAAGCGAACAAACAATGATTATGAGGCGGAGGATATTACCATTCGTAGCTTTTCTAAGGCGTTTGACAAAATAGGATCTTATGATCCCAAGTATACGTTCAAAACTTGGTTAATCACTATTTCTAAAAATATTCATATTGATCTAATCAGGAAGCGCAATGCTTCTATTGCATCTCGCACTACTACAGAGGCTAATGATGCTGTCTATCATATTGCTGATGACACCCCTACACCAGAAGATCGACTTATCACAGAACAAAATCTTGCGCAGTTACTACGTCATATCAAAAAGCTCAAGCCTCACTATCAGGAAGTAATTAATTTGCGTTATTTTCAGGAATTGAGCTACAAAGAGATTGCCGAAGTTCTAGAAGAACCGATGAACAATGTAAAAGTCAAATTATTGCGTGCTAAAAAACTACTGGCCGAGCTTATTAATAATGCCTCGTGATACGCATAGCATTAATCAGAAGACGTTTTTGTATTCGTATTTTTGGTAGTTATCCACCTTGACATATATTCGGTACTCCTCATACTATGATGCAACAACATCCCTCCGATAAAATTTTGTGTTCTATGAGCCACTAAATTCTCTCGTACTTCAACTAACTTTTTAAGGAACTTAGTCGTTAGTGCACCACGTTCATACAAGGTATTTATAATATCCACGCCATGTTGTTGCCCTTGTTTCCACAATGATTGATCCGTATAAAGTTGTATGGCTGCTTTTGCTATTGCTTCTGGTGTATCGGCAATAATCCCACTCCAAGGTAAGTCTCCATGCATTGCTTCTGCACCAATTGGTGTAGTAACGCTTGGCGTCCCGCATTGCATGGCATCGGTAAACTTTCCTTTAATTCCTGCCCCAAAACGCAAGGGAGCTAAACAAACTCTAGCTTGTGTCATCACTGACATCACATCAGGAACCCAACCTTCTATATAAAAACCTTCTGAGGGCTTGTGTAAGGCCGTCGCTTTTGGAGGAGTGTACGCGCCATAGATATGCAGTTCGGCTTTTGGAAGCTCTTTCCGTATTAGTGGCCATACCTGTTCTTTTAAATACAAAACCGCGTCCCAATTAGGCTCATGCCTAAAATTACCTACGGTGATAAAGTGCTCTCGTAAAATAAAATGGGGCCATGTCGCTACGCGAGCTACAGGTACAGATTCTAATAACAGTGGTAAATAATGTAATAAGTACTCGGGAACTCCAAAATCATCGCGCAGTAATGCAATTTCTACTTGCGAAATCATCAAGGTAATATCAGATCTAAAAATACTTGCTACTTCTCGCTTGGCAAGATCACTATTTTTAAATTCGGATAGTTCAAAAGGCTTTTGTGCCTTTACTGCCTTTTGTCTTGCATAACGCAAAGAATGTAAATCTTCGGTATCTAATATGCGAAGTGCGTTAGGGCACTGTGCTATAACACGCCAACCGAATTGCTCTTCGATCATAAAACGATCAAAAAGCACCGCATCTGGTTGTAATGCTTTCACAAAAGTATCAAAACTTGTATGATTGAGTTGAATAGCGACTTTTTTTACACCAATAGCCTCAAGATCTACCATCAAAGGAGACTCCATAGAAGGGCTTGCAAAAGTGACATCCCAGTCTTGTTCCTGAAAAAATCTGATTAGCTGCATCATACGACTTCCGGCCGCAGAAGAATTAGGCTCTGGCCATACGTAGCCAATAATCAGTAAACGCTCTTTTTTAACCATACATAGCGAGTAGGAAACTTTTGATTAATTTATTTGGTTAAACTATTTTTTTAAAGCTCTAAATCCAAAATCAAATTTAAAATAAATTGTATTTCAAAAAGTGTCAAAAACTAGGTTTTAGTCGAAGTACTGCTTTAAACGACAAAAGCCCCAGATCAAACTGAAGCTTTTGTAGTACTATTTCTTTCATTCATGAACCTCCTGTTCAACAAAATTCTTATTTCTAGAATTTCGCAAACATTGCGTTCATCTTCTCTTTTTCTTCTAATGCCAATTGCTGATCTACCAAAATACGACCACTGTGCTCATCAGTAATGATCTTTTTGCGTGATGCAATCTCCATTTGTACTTGTGGTGGTATCGTAAAGAAAGAACCTCCAGATGCACCACGCTCGATAGCTACAACAGCTAATCCGTTTTTTACATTGGTACGGATGCGCTTATATGCTAAAATAAGGCGGTCTTCTATTTCCTTCTCAAAAGATGCAGACTTATCTAATAGTGCTTGCTCTTCTTTTTCAGTTTCGGCCAAAATTGCATCTAACTCACCCTTTTTGTGTTTCAGGTGGGTATTACGCTCATCCAAACGACTTTTGGTTTGCTCGATAACTTCTTTTTTCTGAGCAATCTGTACTTTGTGTTCTTTGATGTGCTTTTCTGCCAATTCAGTTTCTAATTCCTGAAACTCTATTTCTTTGGTCAAAGAATTATATTCTCTATTATTACGCACATTTTTTTGTTGCTCTGCGTACTTTTTGATCAATGCTTTTGCCTCTTCAATAAGATTCTTCTTACTTTTTATAGCATCATCAACCGTATCAAGGTCAGCTTTTAGTTTATCTAATCGCTTGTTCAACCCAGCAATTTCATCTTCGAGATCGTCAACTTCTAATGGTAATTCACCACGAACGTTACGAATCTCGTCAATCCGAGAATCGATCAATTGTAAATCATATAATGCTCTTAGCTTTTGCTCTACAGTGACTTCTTTTTTTGCCATTTCTTTTATAAGTACTTAATAGGATTGGTATTTCTATCTGATAAAATGATGGCAAAATTACTGATTTTTTTTCTAAGATACCCTACAATTAAGTTTTTTGTGAACTGCTCGCTTTCATAATGTCCAATATCTGCTAATAAAATCGTGTTTTCTGCCTCATAGAATTGATGGTACTTCAAATCTGCCGTAATAAAGACATCAGCACCTTGCTTTTTTGCTTGTCCGATTGCAAAACTACCACTGCCACCTAGAACTGCTATTTTTTTAACCTCTCTATTTAGAAATTCAGAATGCCGTATGCAACCGCAATGAAAGGTCTTTTTTAAAAAATGTAAAAAATCAAGCTCAGAAATCGCCTCTGGCAATTCCCCTATCATTCCCATGCCGATATGCTGATTGGTATTTTCGAGTGTTATTATTTCATAGGCAACTTCTTCGTAGGAGTGATTTGTAAATAACGTCTTTAAAATTGTAGATTCTAAATGTTTTGGAAATGTAACTCCTATACATTCTTCTTTTTCGGTATGCAAAACTCCTATAGCTCCTACCGATGGATTTGCTCCTTCTTTGGCTTTAAAAGTTCCTTGTCCCTCTGTGCTAAAACTACAGTGCTCATATCCTCCTATAGCACCAGCTCCTACATCAAATAATGCTTGTCGTAGTGCTGCCGCTTCTTTTGACGGCGCAAAAGTGATGAGTTTTTTTACCGTACCCTTTTGCGGGATCAATATCTTACGATTTATGAGCCCTAATTGTTCCGACATCATATCATTAACACCCTTGAAATCATTATCCAAGGCCGTATGAATGGCATAAATGGCAATATCGTTTTTTATGGCTTTTTGCACAACACGCTGCACATAATTTGTACCATTAAACCGTTTTAACCCATCAAAAACAATGGGATGAAAACTCACTATCAGGTTACATTTTTTTTCTATGGCCTCATCTACGACTGTTTCTAAAGTGTCTAGGGTCACTAGAATCTCGGTAACAACCGTATTAGGATCACCTACAAGCAATCCCACATTATCAAAACTCTCTGCATAGGCCAGTGGAGCCAATTGTTCTAGATATCCAATAACTTCTTTAATTTGCATAGTATACGTATCTTTTAGCGCTATTCTGTTTATATGCCAAGTTATTTAGAAATAGTCATACAGAACAAATTTAAATTATTTAATTTCGTCTACATGGAGTTGCTTCGAAAAATAGGAATACTGTTCGTACCACTATATTATATAATTACCTGGTTACGAAATCGCCTGTATGACCTTGGAATTTTGAGGAGTACGACATACGATTTTCCCATAATTGCAGTAGGCAACCTCAGCGTTGGCGGAACTGGCAAAACGCCTATGGTAGAATATCTCATACAGCTTCTTCATGAAGAAATGGAGCTTGCTACGCTGAGCAGAGGGTATAATCGTGATACGAAAGGATTTCAGTTTGTGACTACAGATGCCTTGGCGCGTGAGGTTGGTGATGAACCTTTGCAATTCAAAAAAAAATATCCTGATTGTATTGTTGCTGTAGATGCCAATCGGCGAAATGGTATTGCAAAAATCAAAACGCATAGACCTGTTACCAATCTGATTCTATTAGATGACGCTTTTCAGCACCGTAAGGTCAAAGCTGGTTTATATATCCTACTGACTTCCTACCATAAATTATATACGGATGACATCTTATTACCCACAGGAGATCTCCGCGAACCTATTAGCGGAGCAAAACGTGCCGCTATCGTCATTGTTACAAAGTGTCCTCAGGAATTGTCATTAGAAGAACGAGAAAGAATTAGACAAAAACTAGGTTTAACCGTAGCACAATCCTTATATTTTTCTACCATTGATTATGCTGATAAACTGATAACCAAAGATCATAAAAAATCCTTGTCAGCGATGCAAGAAACCAAATTTACACTAGTCACAGGGATCGCAAATCCAAAACCACTTATCGATTTTTATTCCGATCAAAAATTTGATTTTAAACACATTAATTTTCCAGACCATCACAATTTCACGCCATCAGAAATTGAAAAACTAGAAGAAGAACCTATTATAGTCACTACCGAGAAAGATTACATCCGATTAGCACCCTATATCAATGCAGAAAAATTATGGTATCAACCTATGACCATGAAATTTATTTCGAGAGGTGCTATTTTTGATAGTGAGATTAAGAATTTTATTACTTCTATGAAGACAACAACTATGGATTAAAGTAAGTAGTCTCAGTTAGCAGTTACTGCCCCCTAGATTCACAAAATTGTTTACTTAAAACTGAGACCGAAAATCAAATATTTAGTACAGTTTTTAGAACATAAAAGGCAAATCTGTTCATCAAGACTTATGCATTAAAATGCATAACTACCACTATAATGGAGACCAACAAAACTATTACTAGCTTAGATAACTACGCATGAAGTTCATATACAAACCTCACACCTTCTTCTTTTGCTCGGTAAATGCGCGGTGTAGTTTAAAAAAGAATTCTTCTGTTTTATATGGTTTTGGGATAATATCATTAAACCCATTCGAATAGAATTCATCCAAATTATCATCCAACGCTATAGCGGTGAGTGCCACTATAGGAGTTTCCATATCAAAATCCCTGATTCTTTTTGTGGTTTCGATACCACTAATTCCTGGCATATGAATATCCATCAAAATAAGATCAAAATCTTTTTCTTTGACCTTATCAATAGCGCTCATCCCATTATCCGCCACATCACAAATAATGGCATTTTTTTCTAAAATCTTACGCGTAATCAGCTGATTGATTTTATTATCTTCTACTACTAGGACTTGTTTGTCCTTCATAACAGCAAAATCAATCTTTTTACTCTGCTCTACATAATTATATTCTTTTTCTTCGATCACATCAAATTCTAAATCAAAATAGAATTTAGACCCTTTACCTAGTGAACTCTCAAGAAAAATTTCACTCCCCATTAGATTTAATAAGTTTTTGACAATAGAAAGGCCTAAACCTGTACCGCCAAATTTCCTATTAATCTGAATGGAACCTTGCGTGAAGTTTTCAAAAATATTTTTTTGTTTTTTATCCGAAATCCCCACACCATCATCCTGCACCTGAAAGCTCAACACTACCTTATCTTCTGACTCTTCATTCTGCTTAGATGCCTTTTGTACCCGAATGTGAATATGTCCATTTTGCGTGAATTTTATGGAGTTTCCGATCAAGTTAATTAGTACTTGCGAAATCTTTAAAGGATCTCCTTTTAGTTTTTTAGGAATACTTTTGTCAAAGTCGTAGTGTAACGTATTATTCTTGTCTTTTGCCGATTTACTTAGTGCAATTAGCACATCATTAATTCTTTTCTGAAGGTTAAATGAAGTGTTTTCTATCTCCACTTTATTTGCTTCCAACTTATTAAGATCCAATATATTATTAATTAAAGAAAGTAAATATTCTCCTGAAAACTTCAATGAATTAAGGTGTTCTTTTTGATTAGGAGTCGGACTTTCTTCCAACAACAAATGTGTAAGTCCCGTTACCGCATATAATGGTGTTCGTAATTCGTGTGTTATCGTTGATAAAAATTGTGCTTTGGCCTCACTGGCGCGTTCCGCACTCTCTTTTGCAAGAATTAATTCGGTATTTTTTTGTTGTAATAATTCATTAGCTTTTGCTCGCAAATTATTGTTTTTATATAAAGAAAGTGTTAGCAGCGATAAAATAGTGATTAGTGCAACACTAAGAATTGTTGTTAGTCTAGTTAATTTTGTTGGGTCTTGAGCTATCGGAGGTCGTTCTAGTTGTTTTGAATCGACAACATTTGTACCACCGTCTTGACTCTGACCTTTGTTTTCTATTGTCGTTCTCGCATTAGTTTTGTTACTTATTGGCTGGTTTGACGTTGATTGTGCAAATCCCATGAGAAATACACAAAAGATGAGGGTTAAAAAAGTATTTTTCTTATTTAGGGTCGGCATTGTAGGTGCTAATTATGAGAATCAGTTTAATTTTTGTTAAACTTTCCGTTTCTCTAATATAGCTATTTCTTGGAAATGTATTGCACTAAATCCAAAATTCTGTTGCTATATCCCATCTCATTATCGTACCAACCGATGATTTTTACCATTTTTCCAATGACCGAAGTCATCTGAGAATCAAATACACAAGAGTTCGGATTACCAACAATATCAATAGAAACAATAGGATCTTCTGTGTATTGCAATACCTCTTTCAAGTACGATTCCGAAGCTTTTTTAAAAGTCTCATTAATTACTTCTGCAGTTATTTCTTCTTTGACATTAAAGGTAATATCTGTCAATGAGCCATTCGGAACAGGTACTCTGATACCACATCCTCCAATAACATTTGCTAGATCCGGAAAGATTTTTGTCAATGCTTTGGCCGCACCGGTAGTTGTAGGAACAATAGATTGTCCTGCTGCCCTAGCTCGTCGCAAATCCCTATGAGGTTGATCATGCAAGCTTTGATCTGTAGTATAACTATGTATGGTAGTAATATAGGCTTGTTCTATACCACATAATTGATCAATAATATGGATCATAGGAGCCGCATTATTCGTTGTACATGATGCGTTAGAAATAATACTTTCGGAGCCATCCAAACATTGTTCATTCACTCCCATAACAATCGTCTTAATACGATCGTCGGTTGGAGGAGCAGAAACAATCACTTTTTTTGCACCAGCTTCTAGATGCCCTTTTGCCAACTCATAGGTTTTAAACAATCCTGTAGCTTCTATCACAAAATCCACATTGTAAGCACGCCAATTACAATCTTTTGGATTTGATACATTAAATAACGGAATAATTTTATCATTCACTACAATTGCATTGTCCGTGTGCGAAATATCTCCAGACAAAACACCATGAATACTGTCATACTTCAACAAATGGCTGAGTGTTCTTGCATCTGCTAGATCATTAATTGCAACCACTTCAATTGACGCTTGCTTTTCTACCAAACGAAAAACCGTACGGCCAATTCTTCCAAAACCGTTAATTGCGATTCGTATACTCATGTTGAGATGTTAAATGTTAAAAGTAGAAATTTATTTTTCCAAACTTTGTACACTAGTGAAATTAATTGTTTTTAGATTTTCGCGTTTAATATTTTTTAGAAAACTCCTTTTTTTGATCTCAATTGTAAGAGCATGTTTAAAAACAATGCAAACTGATTTTCAATAATTTGTCGTTCTGG
>CAZYRG010000016.1:0-26431 GCA_964650425.1 uncultured Flavobacteriaceae bacterium | reverse complement strand
GACGTTTTTTGACATGTTTGCCCGTTTTTGTGTAGTAAAGTTTTGATGTTATTTAGGCAGTATAAGAGTAGTGTAATAAAAAAGAGTTACTAATTTCTACATTTACCTCGTAGTTTATAAAGCTAAATGATGCTAAGGTAGATGCGTTGATCTGATTGGATATACTTTATTGATCTCAAAAGTAGTTAAAACTATGCACTTTAGTGCATACGCCACGGCACACAGGTTTCGGTTTAGCTTCTAAAAATTTTACCGAGTTATCAGTTTTCAGTAACAGTAAGCAGTTTTTAAATTGTAAAAAACAAAAACTGCCAACTGTTACTACCAACTTTTGGTTCTTTTGGCAAATGAATTTCATTCATGTTTAAAAACCTAAGGCACTTCTAGTCCATAGTGATTTAGTTTTATAAAGTAGCGGACACCTATTCTCAATTATATAGTTCCTCCTATATATAGGACAACAAATAACATCAAAACTTTACTACACAAAAACGGGCAAACATGTCAAAAAACGTCAAAAAATGCATTTAATCTATGATGATATGAAATTTTAACAATATTTTTTTACAAAACACTTTTTTGATGTTTTTTTTTCCTACAAAATCAAAATTTAAAGGTCAATCATTTTTATATCAGTTATTTACCTCAAAAATGGATAAAAAACGCCTTTATGGTTTCCCCATAAAGGCTATATAGAGCTAGAATAACGCTAGGAATATCCTGTATGTAGGCCGATTCGATAAATTTGTACAACACCGATGTTTTACTATCTTTGGACTGTAACCACACACAACTTAAAGCCTCAATGCTATGAAAAATCTCTCAATTTTAGTTCTTATTTTCGTCCTAAGTGTAAGTACAACTTTTGCAAACGCTACTATAACAGCTCCTTCAAAAAAGAAGAAAAAGTCTAATACTAAATGTATGATGACGACCAAAAATGATTTATTAAAAGCGATCATTAGTTATGGTGAAATCAAAAAGTATTTTGATATCTCTACTAGAAGAGGTAATGATATAAAAGTTTTTGAAAACGAATATATCGACCAATCTACTAATGTTAGCATTAACTATCAAAAAGTATTAATCGTAAATAACCCCTCTAGATATCCAGACGCATTAACCATCGACTTTTCTGAAATTGATTGTGACAATAATGCTATTGAATTTGTGATCTCCTCACGAATCAAAGGAGTAGAAATGACTGGAGGACTAAGAAATGTGAACAACCAATGGGAATTACAAGTTTTCTCTCACAAGAAAATGTAATTATACGATATTTTACACTCAAACTATATTTTTAAATTCAACCAACTTAATTATTTGTACGCACGAAAAACGTACTACTACCACCAACCTGAAATCGAGTTTACAAACATTCCGTTTGTAGTCTCGATTTTGCTTTTCATAGTACTACCGTTTAATATAATCCACTTCATATAGTATAATAGGATACAAAAAATCTAAAATAATGCGTGGAATACGTCTTAAAGAATTTGGACTAATTATAACTTTATGCTATCATTAAAAGAGCAAAAAAGACACTTAAACAGATAAATTACACACTTAAACCGATTAATTGTTAAATTTTAACATAATTTTTTTAACATTCATTTTTATTAACTCTTTTTTTTCAATAAACGGAAGATATTAACGGCAATTAATATTATATCAACTACTTAGCGTCAGTTATGTCTAAAATAGTAAGTATGGTTTTACCGTAAAAAAGATACAGAACTAAAGTATCAACGAAGAAAATACAAGGAAATGAATTTCAAAAAACTTGTATTTCACCGATGTTTATGTATATTTGATCCGAAATTAATACTAAAAACACCCCCTTTTAATTATGAAAAATCTTTCTGTTTTGATCTTAACTGTTATAATGAGTGTAAACACTACTTTTGCAACTACATTAACAGTACCTGCAAAAAAGAAGAAAAAGTCGAATACTAAATGTATGATGACAACCAAGAATGATTTGTTAAAAGCGATCATCAGTTATGAAGAAGTTAAAAACTATTTTGAGATCTCTACAAGAAGAGGTAATGACATTAAAGTTTTTGAAAATGAATACATCGATCAAACTACAGATGTAAGTATTAACTACCAAAAAGTATTAATCGTAAACAATCCTTCTAGATACCCAGATGCATTAATAATTGATTTCCCTGAAGTTGATTGTGATAATAATGCTGCAGAATTCGTTATTTCTTCTAGAATTAAAGGTATAGAACTTACTGGAGGATTGAGACGTGTAAACAATCAATGGGAATTACAAATCTTCTCTCAGAAAAAAATGTAAGCGTATATAGCTCAACTATAGTTTTCTATTAGCAATTTGATTGCTCATAGGAAACCCACAAAAAAAGCGAGATTAAAGACTTCATGTCATTAATCTCGCTTTTTGCTTTTTTAAAAACCCTAAAGTAGGTTTTCAACCTTTCTGATAAGTCTTTAAATCATAATAGCTCAAAAGTTACAATTAATTTGTTGGCGTGTTGATAAGCCTCACCTCTGCTTCTTGCTCCAGTCCTTTATAATTTAGCTCTGATTCAAATTTCGGGAAATAATAAAACTGATCTACATAATCATCATAATTATTAAGCTTGTTTGCTACTGCTTTGGTAATTATTTTTAATGCTTGTTTTTCTGTCATACTAGAAAACTGTCCTTGTTGAAAAAGGTTTTTTAGGTTGTGATCAAAAAAAGCAGGATAATTCCCGTCATATTCCATGATAACCAAACCAACATGATCGGTATCTGCTCCCCACCATTTCATTAAAACATCATTTCTGTAATAGTTTGTATGATCATAATCTAAATAATCCATATTTACTAATGTAAATGTTGGATCATTTTTAATATCAAAAAGTCCTCTGTCAAATCCAATAAGTACTCCATATATTTCTGCAGCCCCTCGGTGGAAAGGCTCATGATCATCTTTTAAACGAATTTTTTTTAGAATTAATTCCGCTGGAAATTGTTTTCTAGCATTATTTCCAAGTTTTTGAGCATTACTTTTGTTAAAGTTCGCTATCATCAAATCTAAAGAAGAGTTTCCATAATCATCGAGTATAATGATGGGACCATCTAGTTCTTTTTCTATGTTCAATGTTCGTTTATTGCCTTTGAGATCATATGCCGTTATAATTTCCGAATTTTTTTCATTTGAAACGAAGGCAAAATATTTTGGTATTTGAGAGGATATTCCTAGTTCATTATCATCGGTCTGATTTAATAAGCTTATTTCTGTAATCTGTAGCGGATTTTTTTGTCTTTTGGAAACAACACTATTTTTCAACACGTTTACATTATCTGTCTTGCTTAAGGATTTTTCTAAGTTATTTAGCAAATCTTCAAAAACAACAGGCTTTTCAGAAGCTATAAGATTTCTAAGAATTTGATCCTGTATAGTAGGGTCTTCATAAATTTTGATGAAGTTTTTTAATATCTGGTCGTCATCAGTGGATAATTCAAATGCAGAAATGTTTTCGTTTTCATTTTTTTCGCAAGATGCAATTAAGGTTATTGCTGTTAAAGCAACAGCATAAAATAATTTTTTCATGTTTCTGTTTTTTAAGATTTAAATAATGTTGAAAATTACGTTATGAAAGTAATTTTGAATATGAGAAATGTTCCTATTTTGGGTAGTATTGTTCCAAAATCATAAAAGAATATTATTTTCTGTAGGAAATACTATTTATACCAATACCATGTATGATTAGAATAGTTAATTTCTGAGGAAAGATAAAAGAGATGTTTTTTATTTTACAAAAAGACTAATTATCAAATAGTTATATGTATAAAAAGGTTCATTCAAAATTTCCTCAAATTCCGAAGAATATGTTCCAAACCATTTAACTTAAGCTCATAAACGGTTTGCATCTGTAATCCTAGCTTCCCTTTAGGAAAACCCTTTTGATGATACCAAACAATATAATATTCGGGAATATCGATGAGGTAGGTGCCTTTATATTTTCCAAAAGGCATTTTGGTATTTGCCAATTGGATCAGGAATTCACGCTGCTTTGCTGGGTCCAACTCCAAGATTTTTTAGTTTGCGAATGCTTCGTGTGCCTCTAGTAGTTTTTGTACTTTCATCCCCCATTGCTTTTGCGCTACGGTATCTATGGAGTGATTGGTTTCCAAATCATAGGCCTTCTGCATAGCACGTCGTTCAGCTTCTGCTTTTTCGTAAATGAGTTTCAGGTCTCTTCTAATATTCCTTCGAATGGCATACTCAGACATGGTTTTGCGTAACATCCGAGCATGTAATTCCGAAATATCAAAATGTATTTGTTCATGTTGCAATAGCGTTGCATCGGCTCCCTTCTTGACCCATGATAGGTTGGGATAAAAATGACTTTTGACTTCGTACTTTAAATTCAAAGACCCGCCGTAGGTATTGTATGACCAACTGTACCCCATACCCGTATTAGAAGATGCCTGATAAGAACTAGATTCATCAGGTGTGGCTTTAAAATCTTCCCAACGTAATACACTTTGCTCAGCATAGGTAAATTTCTCATCATCTTGCCCTAGGACTAGACCACAAAAAAGAACTATGATTCCGCAAATTTTTAGCATGATAGCGTGTATTATTCCACAATAGTAAGTTTAAGGTCTTTGGTATACTTGATCAAATAAGCCGCTTTGTTATAATAACCACCCATAGATTTTTTGGCATAATTGAACTTGTTCTCGATGTACTCCGTAGTACCTTCAAAAGTAGCCGCATGATACAAATCATCTGCAGACGCTAATCGAAGTAAGATATCATAGGTAATATCATAACCACGAACGGCATAACGTGTTGGTAATGTTCCGTACTTGTTTTTATATTTTTTCAAGAACTTCTTCTTAGAAGCATCATCAAACTCTTTATCTATCGATGGATAATGGAATGCCAGTTTGGACAAATGACTATTTTGAATAGATTCACTATCATAAGCATCATTCTTATCTGTCGTAAACAATGTAATTCTATGACTTTCCGCACGTGCATTAAGATACGGTGTAATATTACTAATCAGTGGAATACTACTAGATTCTATAAACACCCAGTTGCGCTTTAGTTTGTCCAAAACTTTAATGATATCGGCTTCATAGATGAAGTTCTCCTTCTGCGGTTTTAGAACCTTTGCATCAGGGAACTTTTCCTGAAGCTTTAATTTTATTTTATCATGCTTACTATCAGCAATAATCACAATATTCTTCGGCAAGGTGTCCCGAAGCATATAATTAATCAACTTATCCTCTAACATACCAGCACTAGGCATGGTCTGAAAGAAATTATTGTACAATTTTGACTCTTTGTTAGAAATTGGAGAAAAAACAGGTGTTTGATATTTCTTAAGTTCACTAGCCACCGTTTCGATATTCTTTTGATATAAAGGACCTATAACGGCATCTAAATCATCAAAATTATTCTTTTTGATATGTTCTAAAATTTTCCCTTTACTATTTTTAGTATCATAAATACTGATATCTGTACTAATTCCTTTTTTCTTAGCCTGTTCTATTGCTAACAAGGCTCCAGCATAGAAATCTAAAGAAATTCTCAATACACGATCTTTTTTCAGTCGCACCTCCGTTGCTGGAATGGAATCGAATTGTAACTTATCCAGATTGAAAGGTAACATCAATGCTAATCGTTTTGGAGCATAATTAGACAGTCGATCTTCTAAATTGATCTTTAAGTCTCCGACATAATCAATGGCCAAAGAATCTAAATTTTCACTCTTTGGTACACGAAGAATCATTCCTGCCTTGAGTCCATCTACTTTAAGGAACGGATTCAAAACATCCAAAGAGTCTTCTGTGATTTCTAAGGCTTTTAGTAAACTATAAACCGTTTCTTTTGGCTTTACTTCATAGAGCTGAAATCTAGGATCTCTTTCCTCATCATATTTTACCAAAATAGCAGTAGGTACGGTAATCTGTTGTCCTATTGATAGCACTTCCCCCATTCCAGGGTTAATTGATTCTAACTGTGCTACCGTAATACCGTGGCGTCTGGCAATGCCAAACTTTGTTTCTTGTGGTCGTATAATATATTGTGTCGTTGTAGAGAGATTGCTACTACCGGTCAATTTATTTTTATAGTACTCTTTACCAAAAATTGGGATTTTAATTTTGTCCCCTTTGCGAAGCCCTTCAGAATACAAGCGTTTATTGTATTTTTTAATATCATCGACTTGTACTTCATATTTTTTTGAAATACTATACAAGGTCTCCTTACGACGCACTTTATGCGTTTTGAATTTAATTTCTTGCTTTTTAGTAATTGGCTCGTCAAGTTCTCTGAGTAATTTTGCTACTTCTGCCTCTTTTTCTGCCGTTATCGTAGTTTCTGAAGTCGACTTTTTAGTGGATGTCGTCTCAACGATAGGTTTTTTGGATATTGCAGCTCCTTTGACCGGAACCTGTATCGTTGCACCCAACTTGATACCGTTCACGGCATCGGGGTTCAGAGCAAAAATAGCCTCGGTAGTCGTGCCATAGCGTTTGGCAATATTATATACGGTATCGCCTTTACTTACAATGTGTTTTTTGGTTTCTTGTGCTTGGAGACTGCTTGTTAATCCTACAAGCATAAGCAATAAAAATACAACGTTCTTCATATTTTTTATGGAGTAATTCAAATTTTAAAGTTTGTTTTATCTATTGAACTTTTTTTACCTTTTAACATAAACCAGAAGATTGTTCTTTCTATGTCAAATTACATCTTTTTACTATAAAAAAAAGCTAATTTTCGTTACAATGCAAAAAATCAAGATGAGTTATTCTACTAATTTATACTATTCCCATTCAATAGTTGCTGGTGGTTTAGAACTAATATCATATACCACTCTATTAACGCCTTTGACACGATTTATTATCGCATTAGAGGTTTTTTGCAAAAATTCGTAGGGCAAATTAACCCAATCTGCCGTCATTCCATCCGTACTTTCTACAGCTCGGAGCGCCACACATTTTTCATAGGTTCGTTCATCTCCCATCACTCCTACACTATTAACAGGCAACAACATTGCTCCTGCCTGCCATACGTCGTTATACAATCCTGCTTCTTTGAGACCATCGATAAATATCGCATCTACTTCCTGTAAAATACGAACTTTTTCGGGAGTAATATCACCTAAGATACGAATTCCTAATCCAGGTCCTGGAAATGGGTGCCTTCCAAGTAATTCTGGATCCAACCCCATCGATGCCCCTACTCTTCGAACTTCATCTTTAAATAAAGAACGAAGCGGTTCTACCACTTGCAACTTCATAAAATCAGGTAACCCACCTACATTATGATGTGATTTGATCGTTGCCGACGGTCCTCCATTCACAGAAACGGATTCTATGACATCTGGATAAATCGTTCCTTGCCCTAACCATTTAGCATTTTCAATTTTATTTGCTTCATCATCAAAAACCTCAATAAAAACACGTCCAATAATCTTTCGTTTACCTTCTGGATCGCTTTCTCCTTTTAAAGCATCCAAGAAACGTGCCGAAGCATCAACGCCTTTGACATTGAGTCCCATACCTTCATACTGTTTCAAGACATTTGCAAATTCATCTTTGCGTAACAAACCGTTATTTACAAAAATACAGTGTAGGTTTTTGCCAATTGCTTTATGCAAAAGAACTGCAGCTACACTAGAATCTACACCTCCACTCAATCCTAACACCACTTTGTCATCTCCGACTTTTGCTTTTAGTTCGGCCACCGTAGTATCAACAAAATGATCAGGTGTCCAATCAGGTGTGATTCCTGCTATTTTGGTTAAAAAATTATCTAATATTTTTTTCCCGTCAGTAGAATGATAAACCTCTGGGTGAAATTGAATCGCATACGTTTGCTCTCCTTCAATCTCATAGGCAGCATTGGCAACATCATGTGTACTTGCGAGTAATTTTCCTCCTGTAGGTAATGTTTTGATGGTATCACTATGACTCATCCACACTTGCGATCCAATAGAGACCCCTTCTAAAAATGTGGCATTATCAGCCACAAATGAAAGATTAGCACGACCATATTCTCGTGTATTGGATGGTGCTACTTCTCCACCAGAAAAATGGGCCAAATATTGGGCGCCATAACATACGGCTAATAATGGCTTCTTTCCTCTAATATCCGACAAATCAGGAATTGGCGCTTCTTCACTTCGTACTGACGATGGCGATCCTGATAAAATTACTGCTTTAAAATCTGCTAAATTGGCTGGAATCTTATTGTATGGATGGATCTCGCAATAGATATTAAGCTCTCGAACTCTACGGGCTATTAGTTGGGTGTATTGTGAACCGAAATCTAGAATCAGTACGTTATTTTGCATAGGAGTGATTTAGTCTTTTTCTTGCTATTAGAACCTCTAATTATTTAGAAATTCTAACTAAAATAATAGCAGTTTTGTGCTCATTAAGTTTAAAGGCAAAAATACTATTAATACTTATAAAGAAAATAGGTTTTCGGAATAAATGTTAACAGGGTTTTTAACCTTTTTTATCAAAAATGTATAAATAGTATTACCCTCTAAACAAAAAGAAATCTTCTTTGATGTTTTCGAGCTCTGAGGTTTTATTTGTGGTAATATATTCTAAAGCCCCGGTAGTAAAATTTTTCCCTTTTTCTGTAAGAGAAATAATTTCATCTTCAAGGGTAATCATATTGTTGTCCAAAGCCAGGTTGAGTACTTTTTCCGCCTTGACGCTTCCCCAATTAATATGTTCCTGCAAATGGTTACGATGGCGCTCTGATGTTTCTGTATGGTTTTGTAAATGCAACAAAAAAACAAGCAGAGAAACCTCTATTTGTTGTTGTCGCTGACGATACAGTACTGAAAAAAGCCCTTTATTTGGGGCAAACAGATAGACACCCAAAAACACGAGCCCCAGAACAGTCGTCATAGATCCAGCAATAGAAGCATCTAACCAATGTGCTACCCAATACCCCAATATAGCGCTCAAGATTCCGAAAAAGCATGATAATACTAGCATTTTCTTAAGATCTGTAGTCAATAAATACGCGGTGGCAGCTGGTGCGATCATCAAAGCAACGACTAAAATTGCGCCAACAGCATCAAAAGCACCGACGGTGGTCACAGAGGCAACAGTCATCAAACCATAATGTAATATCACAGGCGAAAAACCCAATGCGGAAGCCAACCCGACATCAAACGTACTTACTTTAAGCTCTTTAAAAAAAGTAACCAGTAACCCAATCGTAATCAGAAGAATCGTACCAATCACCCACAAGGATTTTGGCCCCATATCTGTCGTACCGAGCATCCACCGATCAAAGGGGGCAAATGCCAGTTCTCCTAATAAAACTGCATCAACATCCAAATGGACATCATTGGCATTTTGGGCAATCATAATCACCCCAATACTAAACAATGCCGGAAAAACAAGACCTATGGCTGTATCCTCTTTTACCAAACCAGTTTTTTGAATAGCTTCTACCAAAACAACGGTCAAAACACCACTAAGTGCTGCTAATAAAATATTAATTGGAGAAGAAAAGTCTTGCGTAATAAAGAAACCCATCACAATCCCAGGCAGAATAGAATGACTGATCGCATCACTAATCAAGGCCATTTTGCGCAATACTAAAAAAGTACCGGGAATAGCACAGGCGATGGCTACGAAGGTAGCGATGAGTTGTATTTCGAATTGTGCGCTAGTCATTGTTTTCCATACTTTGTTGGTTGTAAAGATTTGCTGCTTTATTATACCCTTCTTCTGTCAGGGACCAACGACTTCCGCTAATCGTTACATAGTTTTCGTCTTCTAATTTACGAAGGGACTTACGAGTGAAACCTTGAAAATTATTCAAAATCTTAATCTCATGTGGATGCGAAATATCATTATGATCTACCGCAATATCATACATAAACGAAAGTGTTTTGAATAGTTTTAGATCCTTTCTATTTCTTCTAAAACGCAGTTCTCTAAACAGAATTCCACGTCCGGGCGAAAATATAAATGACACTAACACGAATACTGCTGCTACTAGAACAATTACCGGCCCTGTTGAAAGATTATTATGACTCGCGCTAATCGCTGTGCCTAACACACCAGAGAATGCCCCAAATATCGCTGCCAGTAGGATCATAACCCCCAAACTATTTGTCCATTGTCGTGCAGCGGCGGCCGGTGCTAATAACATCGCACTCATTAGCACCACCCCTACGGTTTGGAGCCCTAGTACGATGGCGAGTACGATAAAACTGGTGATAAGAATATCAATAAATCGGGTATTAAAACCCAACGTTTGGGTATACTCTGCATCGAAAAGCAGTATTTTGAATTCTTTCCAAAATAGAAAAACAACAAGCAAACACACACCGGTAATGGCAGACATTAACCAAACATCACTTTGCAATAAGGTAGCAGCTTGTCCAAATAAGTATTTATCCAATCCTGCTTGATTGGCGTTGGGTTGCTTTTGAATAAAGGTCAGTAACAACATTCCAAATCCAAAAAATAACGAAAGAATCAATCCGAGTGCTGTATCTGATTTTAAATGGGTTTTGGTCGTAATTCCTCTGATCCAAAAAGTTCCAATAAGACCACTAACCAAAGCTCCAAGTAGTAATACCGTACTATCCTTAGTTCCTGTAAACAAAAATGCTAATGCTATTCCTGGTAATGCCGCATGCGATATGGCATCTCCGAGCAAACTCTGTTTGCGCAAAACAGCAAAACTTCCCAGCATACCACAAATAGCCCCCAATACCGCAGTACCCATCGTAATGGTTTGCAAGGTGTAGTCGGTAAATAGTAAGTTCAAATATTCTTGGATACTCATAAATTGTACTTCTGGCGCAAAATTACGGAATCTAGTGGAAGATGGTTGTTTTGTTTGATAATTTTAATGGATAAGGTAGAAAAAGTGTATTCGGTTTTGTCATAAATTTAGAAAACTATGTATACGAGGATATACATTAACTGTATCTATGAAATAAATATCCTACTTTTGAAGTTATTTAATTGTTATGCCCCCATTAATCGGAACCAGATAATAAAAATATAATTTATCCTCCTTTTTATAAAGTTTCATAACAGGACTTATCACATAATCATTTTAATGTATTATACTAAAAAAACGGTATCTTACAGGTAATCCAAGGATTAAAGCATCTGAAAAACAGACCTTGAATGCCACTGATAAATAATTCTTATGAAAACTAATTACACGATGAATATCCAGTTAAAGTTACTCCTAGTCCTACTTTTTTTAGTAAGTCAAACGATATTATTAGGACAAACTGTAAACTATTCTGAATCAGCAGCGATTATCGCTAATCCTGAACGTGGATTGCAGAAATATTCTATAACATCCAATGATTATACGACAATTCAGGGGGAGAGTAATCTCTCAGTTACTACGCTAAACAATTGGAAAACAAGTGCGGATAAAGTAACTGTTGTTTATCGTTACTTTCTTTTGGATGCGTTCTTAAATTCAGATATAAACACCACTTTTTTGAACAACATTCAGGGTGATTTTGACAATGTAAGAACAGCTGGTCTAAAAATTATTGTACGATTTTCTTATACGAATGCACAAGGAACGGGACCCCAGCAGCCTACCAAATCCCAAATATTAACGCATATTTCGCAACTAGCTCCACTATTAGCAACCAATAAGGACATTATTTTTTCGCATCAAGCTGGGTTTATAGGCACTTGGGGCGAATGGTATTATACCAATTCAGCGGAATTTGGTACCGAAGGTACGATCTCTACAGCGCAATGGGAAAATCGTAAAGAAATTATTGATGCCATGCTGGCAGCCACTCCGACAGAAATCCCCATCCAAGTGCGATATGCCGCTATAAAAACTACGATGTATGGCACTGCGCAACTAACGGAGCAAACAGCCTATCAAAATACGGCAAACGCTAGAATTGGTTTTTTTAATGATGCTTTCTTAAACAATTTCGGGGATCAAGGAACTTATTCTGTATCTGGCGAATGTGCAGATCCAACAGGTACCACAGATTACAATTACATCTCCAACGAAACGCAATATCTGCCTATGACTGGTGAAACCAATGGGTTAAACGCTTGTAATAATGGTGTAAGAACTATGGGGGCTAATGCACGAAATGAATTGGATTTAACAAACTGGACGACGATAAATAGAGATTTCTATATTCCTTTTTGGAACCAAATTAATTCTAGTGATTATGATGAAATTGTAAAAAATCTAGGATACCGATTTGTTTTAAATTCGTCGACTATCACAACAAATAATACCAATTTTGATTTAAATTTAGCGCTTGAAAATGTAGGCTTTGCGAGAGCTTTCAAACAAAGAAATGTCTATTTAGTTTTGAAGAATACCATTACAGATGCTATCACAACTGCGGTAATCGACACGGATATTAGAACATGGGAAAATACTGTTTCTATTACACAAAATTTTGATTTAGGACTATCAGGAACGTACCAACTATACCTATGGATCCCGGATAATACCTCTAGCCTAGGAACAAATTCCGATTATAGCATTCAGCTTGCAAATGTAGGTCTTTGGGATTCAGCGACGGGATATAACAATTTGTCACAAACAATAACATTAGATAATCCCCTTAGTGTTAACGAATTTTCTTCCGATAGTTATTTTTCCATATATCCAAATCCCACCTCTAATTTCATTAGTATTCAATTGAAAAAATCGAATTCAGAAAAAATTCAAATACACAATATACAGGGACAATTGATTAAAGAAGTTTTGATTTCAAAAAATCAAAAGTTAGATGTTTCTTCCTTATCCAGCGGTGTATATTATATTCGCATAGCAAGTACTAAATCTTCCTCCCATCAATTTATAAAGGAGTAATATAAAAAAGGAAAGTTTCTATGAACAAAAACCTTCATAACTTGCAAATATTGCGAATTATGAAGGCCTTAATTTTACTAAGTCTCTACTTTTTTATAGAAGGCGACAGATTTACGCTATTTCATAAAATCTTTTTTGGACAAATTATTATTGAATTTTATATCTGACCATTGTACAGATACCCAAGGTTCATCATTTACATCAGCCTCCCAGGTAGATGCTTTATATTTTCGTTTGGTTGGTATCATAATTCCATCAACTTTTTCATATGTTACTTGCATCAGTAAAGGATCCATTCTACCAAAATCTGCTACTGTAAAAAGAAATTGATCGACTAAGGAAGTTTTTTTATTGACATATATTTGATAAATATCTGTTGGCTTATCGGTTTTAAAATCAAAACTAATTTTTACCACATCATACATTTTGTCTTCCATGTTCTTCTCTCCCAAATATTCATACGTCAACCCTGGATCCATTAACTTTTGCAGCATACAGAACCAATAGAAATTGGTAGGTCTACCAAACACCACTCTTTTCAACGATTTTTCATCATCCAGAATTTTTCCTTCATGTTTTAACCAATATTCATTTCCGTCATACCCTTGTTCTATTAATCCTTCCATTTTCGGATATGCTCTTTCATGTTGTTGATATGCGCCATAGGACAATTCTCCTTCAAAAATATATTTTTCTACAGAACGATCTGTTTTGCCATCTGGTGTTTGATAGGTATTTGTGTATACCACATCATGTTTGCTTCTTAGTAGTTGATAATCCCCTACTTTCTGTAACATATTGTAAACCACTTCCTGTCCTTTATTTTCAAATTTTGGTGTTGTTATTACCTCCGTATTATCCGCAACAGGAGTTACGATTTTGGAAGCATCTTGTTTCTCTTTACAAGAAAAAACCAGACAGAGCGCTAATAAAGAAATGCTTATTGTAGTGTATTTTTTCATTTTTAATTCGTGTTTGATGAAACTTTATTTTTATTAAATTATTCTTGAAGTCATTTAAATTATTTTGATATAAGCTAAAAATATAACAAAGAATAACTTCACAACGATCTCCAAATTATGTTAGTAAAAACAGATCCTTATGTAGTTATTCTTTTAACTCGCTATGCATCAAAAAAGTTTAAACTACTATAGCTACATAACTTCGTTACTCTTAAACAAAACTCTCAAAAGCCTTGTCTACTGGAGTTTCAGAAATATGATTTGTATAATTACTAATCACTTTTTGAGATATTCCAAGAATAATATCCAAAAGATGTTTTTGCTCATAACCTGCGGCAAAAAAGGAACTCATAGCATCTTCTGATACATTCCCCCTACCTCGAACCATGGCAAGTGTCATTTCATGCAGCGCTTGTAATTTTTCTGAAGGTAAAGCTGTACTATTCCTTAGGGCATTTGTGATCGCATCATCCACTTTCATCATTTTTGCAATCGCACTATGTGCTGGCACACAGTAGTGACACTCATGTTCTACATTTATCGTCTGCCAAACTACTGTAAGCTCATCATTATCAAAAGAGGACGTAGAAAATAAACCATGTAATGTCTGATAGGCTTTAAATAAATTTGGAGATTCAGCAAGGACTCCATGCAAATTAGGGATAGATCCAAATCCTTTGATCGATTTTTCTAATAATTCCTTACTACCTTCTGGAGCCGATTCTAACGTATGAATTTTTAATTTTTCTGTAATCATTGTTTTTTGTTATTAAAAGTGAAAATATTTTAACTAGTTTTTTTATTTGATCATTATACATGAATTCTAAACCCTTTGTAACTAAACAATTTTTTAGAACAAAAAATCACATATGAATAAGTAAATTTTCTATATAATTCATCTAATGTTTCCTATCAAAAATGTTAGCGACCGATAATAAACCGAATATTCTATACATCTGCACTTATCCTAAACGATCAGTTAGAAATAAAAAAAATATTCAACTATTATTTATACAACATATTTCTAAAAAAATTACAAATACCGCTCTTTCAACACTTCTAGATGGTGGTATTGATGTCCGATCATGATATATCCAGCAGCACGACAACTCATCGGACTACCACTCCCCGTTCCTATACGTTCTAACATTTCTGGAGAGAAATTACTAAACAAGGCTATAGAATTATCTCGAACGGCTTTATAATCGTTTACCAATTGTTCTTTGGTTAACGAATTAGCTCCAGAAAAAGGCACGTAATCATCTTGCTCAAATCCTGGCAAAGGGCTCTTATCATTTCTTGCAAAACACAGTGCTCGATAATTAAAAATTCGTTCCGTGTCTAATAAATGTTGAATCACTTCCGCAACGGTCCATTTACCCTCCGCATAGGCATAAGGCAGTTTGTCTTCAGGTATGTCTTCAACAAATTTTAAAAACTCCTGACGACTTTCTTGTAATCCAGATACAATATTAGGACTAGTAACTTTGGCTATATAAGTGCCATAATAAGAATTATACTCTTCAGGAGCTAAACTTTTGATCATAACTATGAGAATTTAAAAAGTGCTCTTAAAATTACGAATTTCAAGAGCACTTTTTATAGTATTAACAAGAGTTTATATCTATGCTATATTATGCAGAGTTTCTACTTGCATTAATATTTCCGAACAATGATCTGGTGACCATTTTTTCATAAATTTCTAACAATTTCTTGTCAGGGTTTTTCTCTTTTTGTAAATCCTGAATTTTCTTCAAAGCATACTGCTGTATAGTCAATAACGGTAATACGATATTTTCGCGAACCTCAATGGAAGCACGACCAGCTGGCTCATTTTCCATCAGATTTGCATAGCCGGTTAACTTTAAAAGCAAACGCTTCGACAGCTCAAATTCATCATGAATAATATCCCAAAAAGCACCAAACTCCTCATCCTCTTTCATATAAGCAGTAAGCTCAAAGAATGATTTGGTTAAACTCATCATACTGTTTTCTACCAAAGCCTTAAAGAATGCCGATCCTTTGTATAAAGAAATGACTTTATTAAAATCTCCATTATCTTCAAATACTTTTAAGGCCGTTCCTACACCATAAAATCCTGGTACATTTTGTTTTAACTGACTCCAGCTTCCTACAAATGGAATGGCTCTCAAGTCCCCAAACTCTAATTTGGTCCCTTTTCCACGTTTAGATGGACGACTACCAATATTTGTTTTTGCATAATACTTTAAGGTACTCATGCGCTCCAGATACGGTAAGAACTTTGGATGACTTTTGAAATCTACATAGGTTTTATAACTAATATCTGCTAGTTCTTGCATGGTCTCTCTATTCTCTGCTGAGAATAATTTGGATTCATCTTTGAATAATTCATTGATAATACCCGCACCCATCAATTGTTCTAAATTATATTGACAAGAATCCAAAGTCCCAAAGTTAGAACTAATCGTCTGCCCTTGTACGGTCATTTGGATTTCTTCATTTTCTACAGAAGACCCCATAGAAGCATAGAATTGACTTGTTTTTCCTCCTCCACGCGCTGGTGGTCCACCACGTCCGTCAAAGAAAATTACTTTGATATCGTATTTTCTAGAGATTTCTGTCAATGCTTCTTTTGCTTTATAAATTCCCCAGTTAGCCATCAAATATCCACCATCCTTGGTTCCATCAGAGAATCCAAGCATAATAGTTTGCTTCATTCCTCTAGACTTTAGGTGTTTCATATATACCGGGTTGGTATATAACTGCTCCATCACATGATGTGCAATTTGCAAATCAGGCACCGTTTCGAACAATGGAATTACATCCGTAGTCGGTTGTTCCCAATCACAAAGACGTAACATGGCAAAAGTCTCCATTACATTGAGCGTACTACCATTATTACTAATGATATAACGATTTGCACCGCGCTCACCATTGGATTTCTGTATCGTTTTGATTGCATAGATAGACTCTAAGGTCGCTCTAGCCATATCATCTTTAAACTTGGAAGGATCGATCTTTCCAGTAACATTAGAAAGTACATCAATTTGCGCTTTCTCTGTTAACTTCTCATAATCATCAGGGAAATATCCAAGCTTCATTTCTTGTGACTCTTTCACGATTTGCGTCATCACTTTGTGATGTACTCTAGAATCCTGACGAATATCCAAGGTTCCGAAATGGAATCCAAAAAGATTTACTTTATTAATCAAATCATCTAATTCTTCTAAAAACAATGATTGATGCTCGTCTATTAATTCTTTTCTAATTTTATAAAGATCACCCTGTAATCCTTCCAATGTTAATGGTGGTGCATTATCTGGATAATATAAATTCTGATATATCAAGACTTCTAAACGCGTTAAACGTTCTTGTAGTTTACCAAAAGTAATTCGACGTTTCAGTTTACGGATATCTCTCGTATAATTCTTAAATATGGTATTTCTAAGACGCTCTGCAACTTTAAGTGTTGTTTCTGTTGTAACAAAAGGATTACCATCGCGGTCACCTCCAGGCCAGAAACCAAGATTGATGACCTCATTTTCTAGTTTTTCACCTTCAAAGATATTTTGCTGGATGTAATTATAAATTTTACTCCCCGCTTGGTAGAAAACATTTTCTAAATACCATATTAAGCTTACTGCTTCGTCATAAGGTGTAGGTTTTTCTTTTTTAAAGAAAGCTGTTTTTCCTAATTGTGCTAGAAGCTTTTTGATCGTCAATAAATCATTGGTACGAATAGCACTATCCAAATCATGAATAATTCCTAGTACGGTACCTGGATAGAATTGTGTCGGGTGTGCCGTTAAAGTTGGACGCACTTTGAACCGTTTTAAGTACGCTTGTAATTCTTTCAAACGTCCTTTTGCTTGCACTTCTTCCTTGATGCTACGTAGTGTGCCTCTACCATCCATATTATTTACAATAGGAAAAGCAGCATCTTCTATAGCATCAAATAATACAACCTGACGCTCTATATATTGTATAAAACGGAACAATAGGTCATGTTGCTTATTTTCATCTGGATTGTTTTGATACAATTCAAAAAACTCGTTGATGATTTGTATTGGTGTTTTTTTGGCTTCAAAACCTTTTTCACATATTTCTTGAAAAAGTGGTAATAACACCCCAGTATTAGTGATAGTGTCAAAGGGTAATGTTATAAATATACTATTGTAAATCTGATACTTAGAAAGTACATTTTCATTGAAACGTTCAATTTTTGGTTTTCTAGCCATTTTTGTGTTTTATACTGTTTTGCTTACGACTCATTTTGTGAATCACTTTATAAATTCTTGTTAAAGAAATCCAAAGATACATCACGCTTTTTTCATTAAAAAACCCTTCAAGAAAAAACTTAAAGGGTTATTTGTAAATTGTACTGAAACAGCTATTTACAACTCCTGGAAAATAGAATGCATCAAGCGTTTCTTATCATTTATGCTCTCTTCTAGAGAAATCATAGTCTCTGTGCGGTACACACCTTCGATATCATCTAGTGTAAATATAACTTCTTTAGCGTGATTCGTACTTCTAGCACGTATTTTACAGAAAATATTAAATTTTCCAGTTGTAATATGTGCTACTGTCACATAAGGAATTTCATTAATGCGTTCTAGAACAAATTTTGTCTGTGATGTATTTTGTAAATAAATACCAACATATGCTATAAATGAGTATCCCAATTTTGGGTAATTCAATGTAAGTGAAGAACCAACTATGATTCCTGCTTCTTCCATTTTCTTTACTCTAACATGCACCGTACCTGCAGATATTAACAATTTTTTTGCAATATCAGTGAAGGGAGTTCTGGTATTCTCAATAAGCATGTCCAAAATTTGATGATCTATTTCATCTAATTTAAATTTTGCCATAGTATAATTTTTATTTTTGGTCTTTTGCTACTTTGGATGCAAAAGTAACAGAAAAATCCTGTTTTAAGAATTTTTAATTCAATTTTTTACGAGCTCCACTGAGAATATTTCATGTCTTATAGAAAATTTTAACATCTTAATACCCTGCGCAATAGCTATCATATCTTCAGAATGCGAGACTTCCTTACCTTTTGCATTAAATTCTTTATGCCCAAAATAGTTAACTAAATTTCCAATTTTAGCAATAATAGGAACGTATTTTAATGTATTTCCTATTAATTTTTCTTCATACTGGAGTGCTATATCTGTAATATCATCATTAACTACTGCATTTCTTATAATATAATCGTAAAAAAGCTTGTCATTTTCTGGAATATCAAAATAGCGCTCATACCCTTTTCCACTCAACATATGCGTTGCAATATAATGTATGGACGACACTAAGGAATAGTAGATATACCTTCTCGTTTGTTCACGATCATAATCATCAGGGTAATGCCCTGCTTCGAACAATATGGTCGGAATGCCTTGACTAGTCAACGTATCCCCCACGCAATTGATATTAAAACCATCATCATAACGGCCTACGCAATTTGGTATAACTTGCTGCAGATATTCATTCATTGCCACAATAATTTCCATCGCTATCTTACGATCCGGGGTCACTGTACGCGCTGCGTCACCCGCAGGAGACAAAAATGACACTGTTGCTATATTATTTGTAGCCCCAGCACTAAATATGGTACGTTGCCCATGTAAATTAAACGCTACATGAGGTTCCACCTTCTTTATAAGGTCATGCAGAATTACACTCTCCTTTTGGGTTAACTCCTGTGCATCTCTATTAAGATCAACCTTATTATGATTCAGTCGCGTATAAGCCAGAGCACCATCAGGACTTAATATTGGGATGATATAGAGTGTACAAGTGGACAAAATATGTTTAGCAACGGTATTTTCTTTATCTAGAAGTAAATTAAGTACATCAAACAAAGCACGAGTAGTGGTACTTTCATTGCCATGCATCTGTGACCATAACACCAATCGTTTATCTCCAGAACCTGCTTTTATAAGTCGTATCGGTAATCCATTTTCAGATTCTCCCAATTTAGTTACTTCAAAAGGAACAGCTAATTTGACCAGTAATGGTTCAATCATTTCAAAATGGATATGTCTACCGAGTAATCTTTCTTCTTTGTAGCGATCAAAAAAACCTGCTAATTCCTGTACTGTCATCTATTGTTCTTTGAGATGTCAAAATTAACAATTATAAAGTTTACGATTGTAAACATCTATAAATTTACAATTGTATACACTAAACTAATACTGTATTGTTTACAACTCTAAACACTAAAAAACTATTGTGCTAATACAATTATTGAGTAAAATTATAGTGAAATAAATAGATAATTTAAAATATATTATATAATTTATAATCAGATATTTAAACATTTACACGTAAAGTATTAATTCAATAATATTTTACTGCAATTAAGATATCCTTTGGATATTAACAGGTAGATTTGTTACATTTGTATACAGGACTACATCAAACACCTGTTTACAATGGTAAACAACGAAAAATTCAGTAAAAGACTCCATCAAGTAATGGATTACTATCAATTATCTGCAGCTGCATTTGCAGATACTATACACGTAGGACGTTCTTCGATTTCGCACATCCTTTCTGGAAGGAACAAACCGAGTTTGGAATTTGTAATGAAAATTATTGATGCGTTTCCTGAAGTAGAATTATACTGGTTACTGAGTGGAAAAGGACATTTTCCTAAATCAGCAATTGCGCTACAAACAAAAAAAGAAGACCTTCCTCCTACACCAAAAAATGTCGCTCCAATTCCTGAAGAAAAGAAAACTGATCTTTTCGCTACAACATCAACACAATTACCCAAGAGCAATATATTGGAGGAAAAAAAGATCAATACAGAAAACAATCGTACTATAGATCGGATTGTTGTTTTCTATGAAGATGGTAGTTTTGAAAGTTATACACAGCGATAGTGATACTTTTTCACTGATCTCATACTAATAAATTACGCCCTAGCCTTAATATCTGTATTAGATTTATTAAATTTAGTATCTCAACCACAAAAACTAATTGTTATATGCATGAGTATTACGATACAAGATCTTGAAGTTTTTCTGGAGCATTCTAACGAAATGATTGGCGTGCTAAGTGCGGATGGCATTATCCTTAAGGCTAATAAAAGCTGGGAAAAAACTTTTTCCAAATCCCTAAAGCAAATTATAGGCTCGCATTTTTATGAATTAGTCCCACAAGAGGATGAAACACATTACAAAGAGTTATTCCGAAAACTTTTTATTAAAGAAAAAGTTGCGCAACATTACTTTACTATCGTTAATTCCAAAAGTGAATGGATTACTATTGATACGCATATTACCTATGTCAATGATCTGATTTATCTAAAAGCACGTGAATTTACGAGAGAGGATACCCTACTACAATCATTACAAATGATGTCGCGAGTAGCTAAGATTGGTGCCTGGAATTATAATGTCGATCTAAAAAAACTCTACTGCTCCCAAGAATGCTTACGCATCTTTGAGCTACCTGAAGGTCAATTAATCACATTCCGAACTATTTTCAAATTTTATATTTCAGAACATCAGGAAAAAATTGAAAAAAAGTTTTCTAAACTTCTGAAGGACCTAACTCCTTTTGAATATATTGGTAAAATAATCACGCAAGGTGGAAATGAAAAATGGGTCGATTTTAAAGCCGAAATTATTAGTTCACATGGCTCCCATATTTTAGTATCTGGAATTTTTGCCGATGTTACTAAAGAACAAGAATATCTCGAAAAACTACAATATAATGCAGATACGCAGAAATTAGCCTTGAAAGGGATTAAGTCTGGTATTTTTGATCATAATCTCCAAACTGACACCGTTTATTATTCTAAGCATTTTAAGAAAATGCTCGGATTATCATTAAAAAACCCACATATTCCCGAGTCTGAATTTCGAAAAATGATTCATCCAGAAGATGCCAAAGAGGCACTTGAAAGACATAAGTACGGAATTACTGCAAGTGGGTGTTATTACTTCAATCATTACCGACTTAAAAACACCAAGGGAGAATATAATCATTTTGAAATCTATGGTTGGCGAAAAAAGGATAAAAAGACTAAAAAAACCACACGAATGATTGGAAACCTGATCAATATCGAAGATCAGGTACAAAAACAACGTTCTATTGCAAAATATCAAAGACATTTAAAGGCTGTTATCAATAATGGATATTTGTACACGGTTTTATTAGACAATGAATCTAATATCTTATTTATCGATAACGGCACTAGAAGGGCAGTCATTTATCAATTTGATGTAGAAATTGAAAAAGATGGTACGGATAATAGAGCTATATTTCTTAAGAGTTATGATCCCAATTTTAAAAAACATTATGCTGCAGCAATAAAAGGGAAAAAAATCATCAAAGAAATTAGTAAAACCCATCCAGGTGGAGAGGTTCTTTGGTATGAGATGAACTATACCCCTATCAAAAGTGATGAAGGAACTATCACCAATATTCTTATTAATTTTCTAAATATCACTTCTAGAAAAAAAGCTGAAATACAGTTCAAAGAAGCGAAACGTAAAACGGAAGAACTCAGTGAACTCAAATCTAGTATTTTAATGAATTTGAGTCATGAAATCCGAACACCACTCAACGGGATTATTGGAGTTAGCGAATTATTATCTAAACAATTAGATGATAATGAACGTACCGAACTCCTAAAAATGCAAAAAGAAAGTAGTGATCGTCTCATCAATACGTTGGAAGGAATGATCAACCTCAGTCAAATGAATAGCCTCAGTAGTTCAGTTGATATGGTTATGTTGGATGTTAACAGCTTGGTCAAAGAATGCTATGATGACCAGTTACCACTTGCTAACTCCAAAGGAATTGCTTTTGACCTTCAACTTACTGAACAACCGCAATCTATTATGGGGGATCATAGTTTATTCAAAGTAGCTATGAATCAAATTATTAATAATGCGATAAAATTCACGGATCAAGGAACAATTACTATTAATGTCAGTAGCAAAAATAATTTTGTAAAAATCCTTATCCAAGATACAGGCATAGGGATACGTAAAAAAAATCTAAAAAAAGTATTCGAAATGTTTGTGCAAGAAAGTCAAGGACTTAGCAGGAAATATGAAGGCACAGGTATTGGACTTACCATGGCAAAAAAATATATTGAATTGATGGATGGCGTGATTAAAGTAAAAAGCCAAACAAAGAAAGGAAGTACTTTTTCTATTAAATTCCCTTTAAATATATAATTCTGGGCCTACACTACTATGGACTAGCATGGATCTTCTAAGTATTTGACGGATGTAAAATCTGGTTTTAATCCATACAAGCTAATTATTTACAATAATTTACTGTATATTAAGGTTTAAAATCCTTCCAAATGAAAATTTTGTATGTTGAAGACAACAAAGTAAATGCTTTGGTCATGAAAAAAATTCTTGATACTTATGACTTGTCCGTTGCTTATACAGGCCCTGATGGAATTCGTTATGCTACCGAAACACATTTTGATCTTATATTACTAGATATTAATTTGGGGTGTGATGAGATGGATGGATGCGATGTACTGAAATTCTTACGCACTATGGATTCTTATAAAACAACACCAATATTTGCCGTTACTGCCTATGCGCTTCCCAAAGACGAAGCCCGATTCAGAGCTGAAGGTTTTGATGATTACTTCTCTAAACCTGTGAAATATGAAGAATTGCAGTACAAAATAGCTGCCTGTTTAAATCTCGAACACTCCGAAAATTCTAACTGATAATAATTCATGCAACTATCATTCTAGAAGCGAAACTCCATTCAAATCTGTAGTCAGGACATCACTCATATAATCAAAATATGGTCGTAATAATCTAAAATGTTGCACCACCACTTTTGCAAAATCTGGAGCCAGTACTTCTTTATCCGTAAACTCCCGCTTTACCACAAAACTCTTATTGCGAATTAGATCTATGGCAGCATGTTCTTTGCTAAAACCCTTAGGAGCCGTTTTTACTTGATATGATGTGTCAAAACCACCAAATGCTTTTTTGAAATCTTTTTGATTTAGAATTTCTCTGATATCACTATCATCCATTTCAAATTCCTTTCTTATACGTAACAAATCTGCTGGTTGTGGTGCAAAAAAACCACCTGCTACTATAGTGTTTCCTGGTTCGATACGTAAATAATATCCGCCTCTCAGGTGCGCGCCCGCTCTAGAAAAACTGACACTTCGATGGCTGTTATACGGAGTTTTATCCTTACTAAAACGTACATCTTTATAGATTCTAAAGATCTTTACCTTCTCTATAACATCCTCTTCATTAAGTCCTGTTTCTATAACTTTATAAAAATCTTTGAGGTACGCTTCCTGTTGTTGATACGTCGGTTTATGTTCTGCAAACCACTCTCTGGTATTGTTTTCTTTTAATTCAGATAAGAATTCTAGTACACTTGCCGGTATGGTTGCCATATTTTAATTGAATTTTATGATGCGATGAAAATACAAAAAATCCTGTAGTTCGCTATCCTCAAATAATCCATAAATCTTATATAAAAGTGCTATTTTTTAGCTTCAGAAATTGCTATCACAGTTACTTTGCAGTTTGGCATTCTAAAATGGAATGATGTCGGTCTATGAGTTACTGTACTGTTTTGCGTTACCGATAGTTGCTTTCCTTTTTCATCATGAACCTTTAGTGAAGTAATCGCTTTATTTTCTTCATTAACTAGTAACTTCACAGACGCTCCCACTCTAGCCTTAGTAAAAATAGGCACTACGGCATCTTTGATATCAGGGTTTATACTAATTTTGATGTAAAGGTTTGGCGTAAAATTAGTGCCTTTAGCAAATTCTATGGCTTCAAATTCGCATAGGCTTTTTTCTTCATTAAAAGACGCTAATACCGAACGCTAACCCCTATTGTAGCGACATCCTCCCTGCTTTTTCTGGCAGGGAGATATAACGAAAAGCGGGACTAATGATTCGTGTAGCTATATCGTGTATGTTCCTAAAAAAACGCACAAACTTTTGGATTGTTTTGTATTTTGATATAAAACTTTATCCCTTTACAATATACTAGTTGCGAATAAAGTTTATATTTTTGAAGATATCAGGAGTATTTTTAAAAGTATGACTATTCCTAATATCAAAAATATATACTATTTATGCGTTATATCGTCCCTTTTTTGCTATTAGCTTTTGTAATCCTTTGGAGCTCTTGTCGTAATGATTTTGAAACTATACCTAGTACAGGGCAATTACAATTCTCTAGAGATACGGTGTTTTTGGATACCGTTTTTTCTAATATTAGTACTGCTACCTACTCTTTTAAGGTATATAATAGAGGGAATGAGGATATTTCTGTTCCTAGTGTTCGTCTGGAGAATGGTGGGAGTTCAAAATTTAGACTCAATGTTGATGGAAAACCTGGTACGGCCTTTACCGATGTAACCATATTAGCCAAGGATAGCATCTTTGTATTTGTAGAAAGCACAGCCGATATTAAAGAATTTACGGCAGATGACAAGGAATTTTTATTGACGGATAAAGTATTATTTGATATTGATTCTCGACAGCAAGATGTAGATTTGATCACCTTGGTCAAAGATGCTGTATTTCTTTTTCCACAACTTTTGGATGAACGCGGTAACACAGAAACATTGGTATTAGGACAAAATGAAGATGGGGAAGATATTGCTATACAAGGATTTGTATTGGAAGATGACGAATTAACTTTTACCAACGAAAAACCATATGTGATTTATGGATATGCATTGGTTCCTAATGGGAGTACCCTTACTATAGAAGCTGGAGCAAGAATTCATTTTCATGAGGGTTCTGGTTTGTTAGTTGCGAATGAAGGGACATTAAAAGTTAACGGTGCTCCTAGCCCTGATCCTATGAAACCTTTTGAAAATCAAGTGATTTTTCAAGGAGATCGTTTAGGTAGTGCAAATATTTTTGATGAGGAACCTGGGTCAGATTTTAAAGACACCCCAGGACAATGGGGATTGATTTGGCTCCTTGCAGGAAATTCTAATCATGAAGTTAATCATGCTACCATCCTAAATAGTACCGTTGGAATTTTAATGGATGCCAATGACCCAATGGGAAGCACTACTCCCTCTTTGGATATTAACAATACACAGATCTACAACAGCACTATCGCTGGTATCATTGCTCGTAATTGGACGGTTACAGGAGAAAATCTTGTAATTAGCAACTCTGGAGAAGCTTCGCTAAACTGTGCCTTTGGAGGTACGTATAACTTCAATCACTGTACGTTTACGAATTATTGGAACAACAGTTCTCGTAAATTTCCTACGGTATTATTAAGTAATGCATTAACACAAATGGATACTGCACCATTACAGGAAGCAAATTTTACGAATTGTATCATTTATGGTAATGATGCCGCAGAAATTGGTTTTGACCGCCTGCCAGATGTTGCGATGAACTACAAATTTACTAATTGTTTAATTCAATTTGATGATGAAAGATTGAATATCCCTAATGAGGACCAAGACTTATATGATTTTTCTAATACAGCGCTTTATGAAAATATCACACTAAATGAATCTCCAGATTTTAAAGATACTGACAAAAACCTCTTTAATATAGGAGAAGATTCTGCTGCTAATGGTAAAGCTACGACCCCTGGAACTGGAACTGACATTCTAGGTACTATGAGAA
>CAZYRG010000015.1:23662-26447 GCA_964650425.1 uncultured Flavobacteriaceae bacterium | reverse complement strand
GGTGTTTCGGACTGGAATGCTATCTATTTGAAAGACGATACAGCGGGAACCTTTAAGATAAAAGGGCATACGATTACACTTTACTATAAGAATGGCGTTCAAGAGAAACGGTTTTTTTTATTATATCCTAAATCCGATAAACATTTCGTGATTGGGAAAAGTCACTTCGTCCCTTTGAAAAAGTAAATTTAATAGTTCCTTAGTTGTGCTTCTCTATGAAATACTGCAACAGAAGAAAAAACTTTCTAAAAAAGTATCCTGAAATTTAGTTAGCATATGATAGAAAAAATAACCAAAGCTATATAACACCAATACGCAATCCTTATAACCGCAAAAGTTTGCAACCAATGCGCAAAAAATCAAAAAATAATGTAACATTTCACCTTGTTACGATACATATATTAAACGGCAAGTACAATAACATTGATTCATGAACAACCTTTGCACCTTATACTCTAGTAAAAGAATTGAAGAGAGATTATTAGAACTGATTAACGACAAGTTTGGTAATACTGACATTAAAATAAATGAGGCTTCTCACAGTCAGGTTTTTAGTTTTATCAAAAAGAAAGGACTTTTTAAAGGTAAAACCAGTTTTCAAATATCCACTCGATATAGAGATCGTATTGCACTTGATGTAGATCAATCCGATTTAGCGAAGAATTTGCAAGGTATAAAAGGTTTTATTTCCCAGATTCCTTCAGCTTCTCCAATTGGAATAAAAAATTTGAATACAATAATAGACTCCGTTATAAGTGAAACTGCTATTTTATGTTCAGAAAATAATTCCAAGGAACTTTTAGAGTTAGTAGAAATCATTTCTAAGGAAAAAGAATGTGTACTATTTTGTCAATCTGATAGCTTTGTTGGAAAAGGGAACTATCCACATTTTTTAAATAAAGAATTAAAATTACTACTTGATATTACGGGTAATTCTGAAATATACCCGCCAACTGGTCCTTTAGTTGACATGGATGAAGAACAAGAAGGAACAGAAATTTTTCCTGACCAGATAGCACGAAAAAAAAAGAATATAGATTTCATTAAAGGTCTTGGAATTCCGACAATAGATCACCTACCATATATAGAATCCGAGAATGAAGTAGCGCTGAGAAATTCTGAAGAAATTGCATCGAGAGCAGTAATATTAGCTCTTACCAATCTAGTATCTTTCAGTAATATTTCGGGGCAAGAAGCCAAAGAAGTTATTTCTAAATATTCTCTTGATAGTTATGTTACACCTGATGAATTAGATTTTCTTAATAATCCTACGGACGAATTAAAAAATCAAATGTCTTGGAAATGTGAAGCCATATGGACGTTATGTTGGGCCTTAGGAATTGTTCAAGATATGGGGCCGGCCAATATTCTTGCAGATCTCAACCAAATAGATTCACAAAAATATCCAATTTCACAAGGTATTGACCCCAATGATTTTATCAAAAAACAACATGTAATCCGTTCGAAAAAAGAAATTCTAGATCAAAACGATCTTTACTACCGATTAAACTGGGCTTGTGTTAATGAAAGGCTAAAAGGAAATGAATTAACAGAAATACATCCTGGAGTCGTATATGAAAGACAATACGCATTGAATTGGTTAGTAAACTATATGGGGCAAGAATGGGACGACATAACATGCGACACATAAAACAAAGTGTCTAAAACTATTTAACAAAACATAGCCGCATACGGCAAGATACACGTGTTCTACTAACCATTACCATTCATTCGCGGAATAACACAAATAAAAAACTTGAAAATAAATAATTATGAGTAAACAATTCACATTAATAGTCGGAATAATTGCACTATCACAAACTATCTATAGCTTTTTTGGAAATGAAAATACTGCTGATTTTTTAGGGTTAGAATTAAATATTTGGCTTTATAGACTCCTATGGACAACAATTGCAGTTGGGATTTTTTATGGTTATTTCAATAAACAGAAAAGCAAAATAGAAAATCAATGAATTATTAACTAAATTTCTAAAAGCGGAAATCACTCCTGCGGAATGTCTATTCGGTTTGTATTTGCTAAATTTAAGTACTAAAAACACGTAACAAACCATATACAACAAATTTGGTAAACATTAAGAATGATGAAGAAATTAATCCCATTATTTTACGTACTTAGTTTTACAATAGCATTCGGCCAAAACATTAATATTTCTAATGGAATTGTTTTTGATGGAGAACCTTATCTGGAAATTAATCCTAATAATTCTCAACATATAGTGGTAGCCTGGATGGGCTGGGTTAATATTTCCAATCGGTTTCAAATCAAAACAAAAACAAGTTTTGATGGAGGACAAACTTGGAGTCCATTAAATACATTGCCACATACTGTTGCTAATTATTCTTCAGCAGATCCTTCTATTGATTTTAATACGAATGGAGATGTATTTGTTTCTTATATCGATTTTACAGGAACAACCCCTCCCATCACAGGTGGTGTGTATATATGTAAATCGACAGATGGCGGACTAAGCTGGGACACCCCAAATGAAGTAATTAATTCCTCTTTTGATGGAACAAAATGGCCCATAGATAGACCTTGGATGGTAATAGATAAATCAACTGGACCAAATCAAGACAACATTTATGTTACTTCTTTTAATTTGAATAGAACAAATCCTCCTTACAATCCTTATTTATCTGTTTCCTCTGATAATGGTAGTTCTTTCACAACTAAATTTGTCGATACATTAGGATGGTTAGCGGGGAGTATTAACCCACTACCAATATGCTCTCCAACAGTTAGCAGTACGGGAGTATTTTATGC
>CAZYRG010000015.1:6648-23562 GCA_964650425.1 uncultured Flavobacteriaceae bacterium | reverse complement strand
CAATAAAATAGTTTGGTAACAGGTACCCAAAATGATATGAAAAAATTAATAAGCACTAGTATTCTTACGCTGTCGTTAGTCATGTCTGGACAAAATAAAGAGGAAATTTTAACGATAATGACTGATTATGCGAATACTTACGGAAATTCTGAATATAGTCATGAATATGTTGACACTAAATTAAATCCTGCCTTATTAAAATTGGAAAAACTCATCTGCGAGGAAAAAGATTTTGGATTATTGAATAGTTTTCTGAAAATGCTTACCAAAACAAAAGGTTCTGCGAATGAACTACCTTCCGATGTTCTAGCCGGAATCTTTATCTGTGAACCAGAAGTTATCCAGAAATATTTGACGCAAGTATATAAGGATGACTACTTAAAAAATATTTTGGAATTCGGATTTGGGAATAGGACGTATCCTAAAGAAAATAACATTAAAAACTACTCGATACTCAAAGAAAGACTGGATAGATTACTAAAAACTGAATATTAAAGCCCGTATTCAACAAAGATAACCGTTACACAAGCCTCTAAAAAGCGCAAAACCGTTTAGGGAATTTGAGTTTTAAGCCTTATTTTTTATTCCATATAGTATAATATCTCTACAATGTGACTATGTCTTAAACTCTTTATTTGAAATCGTAGTTGTAGTTTTGATCTCGAAAAGATCATAGCTCCAACATCCACCGGACTATCAACTTTATTCATTCTGGACGACTACAGCAGTCCATAAATACACTATTTTTGAAACTATAAACCTGAATACCTAATAATAACGCCTAGATATAACCTATGAGAAACGTAGCAATAGTACTCTTTGATGATGCAGAAGTATTAGACTTTGCAGGGCCTTTTGAAGTCTTTTCTATAGCATCACAACTACATGATTTTAAATTGTTCCGTGTATTTACTATCGCAAAATCGCAAAACCCAATTCGTGCAGTTAATGGGCTAAAAGTTATTCCTGACTATAGTATCGAAAACCATCCTAATATTGATATTCTAATTATTGCTGGGGGTCAAGGAACAACACCACTACTTCAAGAAAAAGAAGTAATTAACTGGATAAAAACTGTTCATTCAACTACCGAAATTACTATGAGCATTTGTTCTGGATCTCGTGTTTTGGGCGTATTAGGGCTATTAGACCATATAGAATATTGTACGCATTATCAGGTATATGATGATATGAAAAAAATAGCTCCAGCTGGAATTCCTATAAAGGATAAAAGATATACGAATACCGGAAAGGTTCATACCACTGGAGGCATTTCTGCAGGGATAGATGCATCCTTTGATATCGTTGAAAAATTATATGGCAAAAAAGTAGCAGAAACTACTGCAAAATATATGGAGTATACTGTTGTCAAAAATTAATTTGACAATAATAGCAGCCTCAATCAAATTAAAGAATTAAAAAAGATAGCATATGAGTCCCATTTTAATTGACAGTATTGGCTACATTGCCTTAGTCATCAATTTATATTCTATGTCTACTAAAGGGGAATATAAACTACGATTAATTTCATTAATCGCCAATCTAGGGTATATTTTGTATGGTGTGTTAATTGGTGCATTTCCAATTATTGTAGGATGTACCATTGCTGTATTTTTACATGGATACCATATCAGAAGATTACGAATAAATACTACAAATAATGGTTGAAATAAAAAAAATTAAGAAAGCAGATGCGGCGCTTTTAGCGCTTTTGGGGCGACTCACATGGGCTGAATCTCATGGTCATTATATAGAAGACAAAGAGGATCTTTCGAAATATCTTAAAGCTAATTTTTCGGTTGCTAAAACAAAACAGGATTTAGAGAATCCAAATAACCTTTTCTATATTATTTATGTAGATGAGTTACCTGTTGGATATGCAAAATTAATACTAAACGCCACAAACGAAAATATTGCCACGCAAAACACCTCTCGATTAGAAAGGATCTTTATCTTAAATGATTTTATATCGTTAAAAATTGGAAAACAGTTACTAACTTTTGTAGAAGAGCAAGCCAAAGTACTACAATTAGCGACCATGTGGCTTTCTGTTTACATCAAGAACAATAGAGCTATCAGGTTCTACGAAAAAAATGAGTTTGAAAACGTCGGAGCGTTAAATTTTATAGTCAATGGAAAATCCTATGAAAATATAGTGTTCTCTAAAAAATTATAAGTATTATACAATATTCAAAATCGAAACTGAACAGTGCAAAACGTAAATAAATATATAAATGCAGATGCAAAAACTTATCCAAGTATGAATGATTTATTCACTAAAATAGGACATCGAGTGGAACGATAAATACCTCGTTCTCTTATATCCCACACCAAAAAATCATGGCTTCTAAAAATAAATCTCAAGAAAAAACGCGCTTACACCCACGTAATAAAAATCGGGAACGCTATGACTTGGACACGTTACTGCAAATAAAACCAGAATTAGCAGACCATTTAAAACCAAATAACCATGGTACGAATTCGATAGATTTTTCTAATCCCATTGCGATAAAAATCCTCAACACCGCCTTACTCAAACAGTATTACGGAATTCAGTATTGGGAATTCCCGGATAACAACCTCTGCCCTCCTATTCCAGGAAGAGCAGACTACATACACCATATTGCAGATTTGTTGGCGGAAAGCAATTCAGGAGTTATTCCAAAAGGGCATACTATTACCTGTTTGGATATTGGTGTAGGTGCGAGTTGTATCTACCCCATTATTGGCGTTATCGAATATGATTGGACCTTTATTGGTGCTGATATTGATGCTAACTCCATTGTCGCTGCGCAAGAGATTATCGCCAATAATTCTTCGTTAAAAAATAACATTAGTTGTCGTTTACAAAAGGAACCAAAACAAATATTTGAGGGAATTCTTTCCGCAGAGGACCACATTGATATTACAGTTTGCAATCCTCCTTTTCATGCATCTAGGGCAATTGCTGAACAAGGCACACGACGGAAAATCAAAAACCTTTCTGGAAAAGAAGAAAAAACACCCACACTAAATTTTGCAGGAATTAGTAATGAATTAATTTGTGAAGGTGGAGAATTGGCTTTTATCAAACGTATGATTGCACAAAGTGCTACATGCTCCAAAAACTGTTACTGGTTTTCGACTTTGGTATCAAAAAAAGAATACCTACGAGAGCTCAAAAAGGCTTTAAAAAAAGTAGGAATATATCAAAGTAAAACCATCCCTATGAGTACTGGAAATAAATCTAGTAGAATTCTTGTCTGGAGTTTTCTATCAGAACAAGAACAATTAGACTGGAGGGCAAATCGATGGTCAGAAAAATAAATCATAGGAAACCGCCGCAATAACTCATAACTAATTTTTATTTTTATTTATCTTTAAGCAAACAAAACAATAAGCATGCGCAGAGCTATCTTTCCTGGATCTTTTGATCCGTTGACATTAGGGCATTCTGATATTATTACCAGAGGAATTGATCTTTTTGATGAAGTTGTAGTAGCCATTGGAATTAATGCTTCCAAAAAATACATGTTTTCTTTGGAAGAACGACAACAGTTTATCCAAGATGCTTTCAAAGATGAACCTAAAGTAAAAGTAGTTACCTACAAAGGTCTAACGGTAGATTTCTGTAAAGAAATCCAAGCGAATTTTATCTTAAGAGGCCTTCGTAACCCTGCTGATTTTGAATTCGAAAAAGCAATAGCACATACCAATAGAACACTTTCTAAAATCGAAACAGTTTTCTTGCTTACTTCAGCGCAAACTTCGTTCATTAGTAGTAGTATTGTCCGTGATGTGATTCGTAATAATGGGGATTATACTATTTTGGTTCCCGATACTGTACGCATAAAATAAATGCTTTTAGTTATTTACAACCAATCGTCTTAGAGCATGTAAATCAACTTTATTATTTTAGTCTTCTTCAACTTTAATCGCCTCTACAATCCCACTATAATTAATGGGAGTTCTATGAGAACTGTTTACATTTAGCCTACTTTTTAAGTTAGCAAATAACGTCAATCGAAGTTGATAACTTTCTTGCGAATTCTTTTTGTCAGATATCTCAAAATAAATTTGATACTCTTGTTTTATCGAATCCTTTTTCACCGTAAATTCTTCTGCAAGCCCTTCAAAAGAAATTCCTATATCATTAGAACCATAGTTACCACTCATTCTTCGTTCTCCAAAGTAAGGTAAATAACCAAATACGCTGTCTCCTTTTATTTTTAGGAAATTGGTGTTGCCGATCAAACTTATATTATTTATCGTAGTCCCTGGTTGTAGCAGTCCACTATTAGCAATAGCATTGAGGCTTGTAGTAACCATCGGAGATGCCCAATCAGAATTAATAACAAATTCTTGCTGTGCGACCATCCTATCCAACATTGGATTAGGTGCCTTGGATACACTATTTTTTTTTGCACTACTACAACTGAGTATTACTAACATAATTCCGAACATTACTCCCACTACCCGCATTGTTTTCTAATTTTTATTCTTATCCAATGAAGTGGTTTATACTTTTTTGATTTAAGTAAAAAATAGTGCTTTTGTGCTCAGATGAAGTGTTTTTTGAGTTGTGTAGCAGAGCTACGGAACTCAAAAAATGCGAAATATGAGTGCAAAATGACATTTCTTTAACAAATTGAAAAAAGTTTAAACCACTTCAATATACTAATTCATTGTTAATCCTCAATTTTTATACCAAAGCCATAGAGAATACTGTACTTTTGCTGGATGCAAAAAGAACGGTTAAGGCAATTAGAGTTTATAGCAATGATGGCAGCATTAATGTCTATTGTTGCCCTAGCACTAGATGCGATTTTACCTGCTTTGGATCTTATTGGCATCACTATCGGAACTAAAGAAGTTGCAGACAATCAATTACTGGTGACCATGATTTTTTTGGGTATTGGTATTGGGCCATTATTCTTTGGACCATGGTCTGATAGCGTGGGACGCAAACCGGTAGTGTATATTGGCTTTGCTATTTTTATTTTGGCTAGTCTTATTTGTATTTTTGCGACTAGCGTGCCTGTAATGATAGCTGGTCGAATTCTACAAGGCATTGGATTGTCCGCCCCTAGAACTATTAGTGTCGCCATGATTCGAGATACTTATAGTGGAGATTACATGGCACGAATCATGTCTTTTGTTACCGTTGTTTTTATTTTGATTCCAGTGATTGCACCACTTACTGGCAAGATTCTTTTGGACCTCTATAATTGGCAAGCTATTTTTTATGCACAATTACTTTTTAGTATGCTCATTTGTTTTTGGTTTTGGAAACGACAACGAGAAACCCTAAAGGTCGAAGACCGCAACATTTTTTCTTTTCACGTATTAAAAAAAGGGTTTTTAGAGATTCTTCAATATAAGGTTACGATTGGTTATACCCTAATTTCTGGTTTCATAACGGGCTCTTTTTTGGTGTATCTGAGTACGTCCCAACAACTCTTTGAACAGCAATACGATCTTAAAGAAGAGTTTCCGTATATTTTTGGACTTATTGCCATAGCAGTTGGTGCAGCAATTTTTCTAAATGGCACCTTAGTTCTCAAATATGGAATGGAAAAACTAGTAACCTTTTCCTTATGGGGCTATTTTTTAACTTCTGTAGTATACGTAGTACTCTTTTACACTACACCCAACCCTTCTATTTTTATATTATTAGGCTTTTTGGGTGTACAATTTTTTGCAGTAGGCTTTCTTTTTGGAAACTTACGTGCCATAGCCATGCAACCAGTGGGGCATATTGCCGGTATTGGCGCTGCTATTACTGGATTTATCTCTACCATGATGGCAGTACCAATTAGCACCTATATTGGTAGGTTTGTTGATGCCACTGCGCTGCCTATGTTTATCGGTTTTGCAATTTGTAGCGGCATTTCTGTGCCGATTTTAGTATATCTACGACCTAGTAAAATACTTTCTAAAACATAAAAAAAGTATCTAAATGCTTTACAAAAGCAGAACAAAAATTGAACTCATTTAGACTATTTCGTTATCCTTCATATTTGTGAAATTCAACAATTGTTATGTAGTAGCCATCGGGGTCTCTCATTGAAAATTCTTTTCTACGAGAATTAGAACTCAATTGAATTTCTGTTTCTATGTCATAATTCATCGTTCGTAATCGTGCTCTTATTTGTTCCAAATTTTCTGTTCTGAAGTAAAGGATTAGACCGTTTCCATTTGTTGTGTTTGAGATTTGCATTGTTGGGTGATCATGTGTGTCCCATTTATGAAGACAAAGCGCTACTTCATCATCTTCATCTACCAAAACATCAAATTCATTCCCACCATGCTTACTACTAAAATCAAAAACAGCTTGGTACCATTTTGAACTTTTTGTGATGTCTTTAACTGCTATTATTGGATCAATCTTCGTCATTTTTTAAATTATTTATTGAATATCCGTAATGTTTCATAACCTATTGTCTCCTCGAGCATTTCGGCTACCGCTCAATACAGGCAAGTCGAGAGGTGATCAAATATAAAGTACTCACAATAAGGTCTCGACTGCGCTCGACCTGACATTTAAGTTACTGTTATGATACTTTACGTATATTCAAAATTACTTTTTCGGCCACCTTAAATTCGAGCACAGCAAGAACCAGAATAATTAAAATTTCGATACTAATATAAATCCATCCCAAATATGTAATTGTTTCATAATGATACACCGCAAATCCCATTGAAAGAAAACAATATAGTATGTTTAGTATCGCAATTAGCTGTAACAATCGTCCCAGCTTTTCTCTTTCTTTCTTATAGCAATAGTAATCATAAACAGCAAAGAATATAGGAAGGCTTGCCAGAAAAAATAATGTCGAAGTAGGGATTCCAAAATACTTTTCCAACAATACTAATACCACACCTAACAGAAAAGCTGATAACAGTGCTCCCACTCCATCTATGAGAAAGAGTTTTTTGGAATTCACGACCAATTTTTCTATTTCTTGATCAAGCTTCATACATGGTTGATTTCCGCTACAAATCTACAGCGTTTTATGTGAACCTTTCTTACTGATCATTATACATTCCAAGTATAACAACAATTCACTTTCTCTTTACCATCACATTCATTACCAACCCAATGATAATTAACAAAATACCGAAAATACTATAGACCGTATAATTATCATCAAACCAAAGTACTCCTATCAACATTGTAAAAATAACTTCAATATACTTCATCGGTGCAACCATATTTGCTTCTGCATATTGAAATGCTTTGGTCATATTCAATTGTCCGATATAACCAAAGAGTCCTAGACTTCCTAACATGAGCCACTCATAGCCCGTTGGTTGCACCCATTTTCCTATGGATAATATTCCCCCAACAAGGGTGGCAATGACCATAAAGTAATTGACCACTACGACTGGATGATCCTTTTCTCCTATTTTTCTCAATAGCACATAGACCATACCGCTAAACAAGGCCGAAATTAAGATATAGATTAATCCGATTGTACTAATTTCTGTATCAAACCCTTTTAATATCACTACACCACTAAAAGCAATGCCGAAACATAGCCATTGTATGGATTTGATCTGTTCTTTGAGAATAAATAAGGCAAAAATAGCAGCAAAAATGGGTCCAATGTAACGCATCGACACTGCGGATCCAATGGGTAAATACTTTAATGCCATAAAAAAGAAGAGCATCGAAGTGACCCCGACCAAACCACGAGTTATCAATAATTTCTTTTGGTTGCCAAGCATAGGAATTTTATGCTTTATCAAAAAGCCCATGGTAAAAAACAAAGATCCTGCTGATCGAAAGAATACTAACTGAAATGCACTATAATGCTGTAAGTATTTGACAAAAGAATTAAGCAACGTAAACCCCAGCGCACTGAATATCATATAAATTATTGCTTTTTTCAGCATGCTTCGCGTATCTAAATAGTATTTATGTCGTTTTAGTGACTCAAAGGTATCAAATCTATTAGAACTAGTTTATTAATTAAATCGGAATTATTCTTTTGAGCCTAAGATTAGAGATTTAAAGCTAATGATAAAAGTTACATTGTAATAGTTCTTTATGCATTCAGTCTTTCAGAAAACAATTACTACATATGTATAAGAGTAAATTTGTTATCCTTTTATTAATTCATCAAACAATAGCATTCTGTCAAGACCAAAACCTTGATAATTACAAAATAGATGAAGAAGATACTATTATGTTATATACTCCTAAACACTTTTTAACAAAGGACACTATTAACAGTAGAATTCTAAATGAAGTACGAAATATAGCAACCTTAAGAATGGTTTATATAATTCAAAATAAATTACACCTTAATGAATTAGAATATGATATCTTAGAAAAGAAAATAGATAGAATGGCACTGGCTTTTTATCTTGAAGGTAAACCAATAATTATAGAAAGAATAAATGGTTTTTACGGAAGGCCAGATGGATACATAAAAAAAGAACCCTGCAATGGTATCAATGTTACTACAATAAATTTCACCTATAATTGTCAAGATACATTCAGGAAATATGAAGAAAAATTTATTGAAATATTTAATAATCGAACTATGAAGCTTTTAGCTGCACGCAAAAATTACTAAACTGCTTACTGAGACTATAAACTGAATACTCATTAGAGTTTTTAGAATCTGAAAAGGTGAAATAGTACAAAACACATCATTTGTACGATAAGTAAGGATAATTCATATTGCCGCAAGTGCACTCTCGTACAACTGTTCATACTGCGGTACAATCGCATGGGTATCAAATTTCTTTGCCATAGATCGTGCTCCTTGTTTGAACTGTTCTAGCGTAGCATCATCTCGTAAGATTTTGATTCCGTCTGCTACCATAGTAGCTACATCACCAACATTACTTAGGTATCCCGAAACGCCATCAACATTTACTTCAGACAAGCCTCCTGCGTTGGTAGATATTACTGGTACACCACTGACCATAGCCTCTAGCGCTGCTAGACCAAAACTCTCTCGCTCTGAAGGCAATAAAAATAAATCAGAGAAACATAAAATTTTATCAATCTCATTGCTATTGCCCAAAAAGATGACCCGATCTTGGATGTCTAACTCTTTGCACTGCGCTATAGCAGCAGCTTGTTCAGGGCCTTCTCCTACAATAAGTAATTTTGCTGGGACTTCTTTTTGGATACCATAAAAGATATTAATTACATCAGGTATCCGCTTCACTGGTCTTAAATTACTAATATGCGTAATAATTCGCTCTTCTGGAAGCGCCATCATTTCTCTTTGACAATCGGTAAACTCCGTGGTAAATTTCTCGGTATCAATAAAATTTGGAACGACATTGATATCCTTTTTAACATTGAAAAGCCGCAGCGTATCAATTTTTAAACTTTCGGAAACAGAGGTAACAATATCACTTTTATTGATACTAAATGTTACCGCAGGTTTATAATGTGGGTGATTACCCACCAAAGTAATATCGGTACCATGCAAGGTGGTAACCATAGGGATATGGATTCCCTCTTCTTCTAGCATCTTTTTTGCCATATAGCCTGCATACGCATGCGGAATTGCATAATGTACATGCAAAATATCAATCTGATACTTACGAATCGTATCGACCAACTTACTAGACAATGCTAGTTCATAAGGTTGATAGGTAAATAGTGGATAATCTGGTACAATAACCTCATGAAAACGTATGTTTGTTCCCAACAAATCTAGTCGCACGGGTTGTTTATAGGTAATAAAATGAATTTCATGTCCTTTTTTAGAGAGTTCTATTCCTAATTCCGTGGCCACAACGCCACTACCTCCAAAGGTTGGATAACATACTATAGCAATTTTCATCTGTTTATACTATTGTTTTAGGGGACATCTGTACATTCATTCAAACATTGTTTTACGTGTATCTAAAAGCTAGTTAAGAATGTTTCATCTATCTTTTTCTATTATTTAATTTTACATCACGATCTACCAAAAATACCATATATACTGTCGGGAGGGTCTTAAGAAACTTTCATAATTATGGTATCAATGCCTCGTAAATTTTGCTTTGAATTTTGGTTCGGATATTTTCTCGAATTAATCCTCTATTATTCGCATTAGGAAATGTTCGATTACTCAAAAATATATAAATTAATTCTTCATCAGGATCAGCCCAGGTGTAGGTTCCCGTAAAACCGCTATGTCCAAAACTGGTCATCGATACACAACCACATGTAGGACCTGATTCCCCCAATTGCGGTTTATCAAAACCAACTCCTCTACGTACCTTTTGATCACAATAGTAACAAGTATTAAAGGCATCTACAGTTCCTGGTTTGAAATATTTTTTACCCCCATAGACTCCTTTGTTTAGGTATAGTTGCATCATTTTGGCGACATCATTGGCATTAGAAAACAAACCTGCATGGCCACCTACTCCACCAAAAAGTGCAGCTCCCTGATCATGTACATAGCCTTTAATTACTTGGTTCCTAAACTCTAAATCATTCTCTGTACTTACAATCCATTTTTTGTCAAAACGTTCTAAAGGCAAATATCCCATGGAACTTGCTCCCAAAGATTTGTAGAAGTGTTCTTGCGATATTTTTGCCATTGATTCATTGTAATGGTTTTCTATATACTTTTTGAGCATATAGTAGGCCAAATCACTGTATTTATACCCTCGTCTTTTACGCAATTCACTATCTCTAATCTGTGCCATCAGACTATCTTGCATATCTTTTCGGAAATACAATTCATTGGCAACCTTAACACTGAATTTTGGCGTAGCTTTTTTACTGTAATATTTCATATTTAGGCCGCCATTAACACTGTCAAGCGTTTTTTGATAGAATGGAATCCAAGCTTTTAATCGCGCAAAATGAGATAACATTTCTTTCATGGTAAGATCCGCCTTATTGGAGTCCTTGAAATCGGGCAACAACTCCCCTACTGTCGTATCAAAATCCAATATTCCTTGTTCTTGTAATTCCATTACCAGCGGCAATGTTCCCAATATTTTGGTCAAAGAAGCTAGATCATAAATCGAATTATTAGTTATTTTTTTCTTTTTACCATAGTCATAATGACCAAAACTCTTATGATATATTACTTTTCCTTTTCTAGCGATCAAGACCTGTGCGCCAGGTGTCATTTTTTTGTTCAAGGTATAGGTCATGATATCATCTACAGCCTTTAACTTTTCGGAACTCATTCCTACTTCTTCAGGATATCCATAGGCAAGTCGGTTGATTGCTGGGACTTCAATCCCATCACCTACTTTGAATTCTTCTCCAACACTGACCGGTAATTTTCCTTTTGCATCAAAGGCTCCGAACACTAATTGCGCCGCTTTTTGCTGTGCCATCGTCGTATTTTGATATGCCATCAATACCCCTTCAAAATTCTTAAAAGTTTTGATATCAGATAACGCATAAGGCTTCGTAAAAACGCTTAATACCGTTCGGTTTTTTCGTGCAATCTCATAGAGCCAAACCAATTGCTTTTCTTCAAACTTATAGCTCTTCCAAGGATGTGCACTTGATTTATGAAAACCAATAATCACATAATTATAATTCTCTAACTTTTTGAGTAAGCCTATCAACGATTTGTCCGTTACTTGATCGACCTGTGTATATTTGTTTAATTCCTGATAAAAAGGCAAGCCTAAGGCATCTCCAAGTGGTACATAGGCTATTTTTTTTAGCTCCAAATTTTTTACTGGCAATACCGCTCCTTCATTCTTTAGTACTGTTAAGGAGTTTTCTACCAAAGCTGCATGCAATGCATCATCTTGTGGTGTGTTAAGATCTTCAACCAAGTTTGTTATCTCAACAGGCTTATACTGGTGTAAGCCCATTTTGTATTTCGCCTTTAGAATTTTTTTGACCGAATGCTCCAATCGTTTTTCGGTAAGTTGACCCTGATATTGCGCCGCGATTAATTTTTGCATCGCTTTGGGTACATCTTCTGGTATCAACAGAATATCATTACCTGCCATAAAAGCTGCTAAATCAATATCTCCGGGTTCCTTAAAGTTTGCCGCACCTTTCATATTCAAAGCATCGGTAAAAATTAATCCATTGAATTTTAATTTTTCAGTCAATAGATCGGTTACAATACTTTTAGATACTGAAGATGGATAATTTTCTCTAGATTCGAGACTTGGAATATTAAGATGAGCCACCATAACACTCGACAAGCCTTCCGGAATCATTTTTTTGTAGGGATACAACTCTACATTATTGAGTCTTTTCTGATCAAAGTTAATCGTAGGCAGTGTCTTATGCGAATCCTGAGCGGTATCTCCATGTCCAGGAAAATGTTTTCCACAAGAGAGTATTCCTCCGCTGTGCTGCCCTTTTATAAAAGCAATTGCCTTATTTGTCACGTTCTTTTTATCTTCTCCAAAAGAGCGATTCCCAATGATAGGGTTCAATGGATTGGTATTGATATCTACCACCGGTCCAAAATTAAAATGCATCCCTATCCGTCTACAATGCTTTGCTATTTGCTTCCCCGTTTCCATGATCAAACTGTCATTTTGCACAGCGCCTAAAGTCATATTCCATGGATAGGCATAGGTAGAATCCAAACGCATAGATAAACCCCACTCTGCATCTTGCGCTACCAGTAACGGGATTTTTGACAGTGCCTGATAGTTGTTTGTCAACTTTGCCTGACTTACTGGAGTTCCTTTCATGAAAATCAGACCTCCAATATGATTTTTGGTGATTAATTCTTTGATTTTTTCGTGCTTTTGGCTTGGGCCGCTAGAATAGGCAGCTACCATAAAAAGTTGACCGATCTTTTCCTTCACAGTCATATTGCGATACGTACGATCGACCCACTGCTGTTGTGCTTCTAGATCGTCTGCAAGTAACGGGTCCACTTCTTGTGCTTGTAGTTTAGAAAAACCAAAACATAGTACTATACTGGCAATATATAATAGAATATTTTTGAACACAGGCAATTAGTTTAAGAAACGGTTATGCCAGCTATCTTTTGCTGGAACTTCCCAATTAGAAAGATATTCCCCTTTATTCGTAACCAAATTATTAAAAACAATCGTATTCGCAGAAACGGATCTATTTTTGGCCATTTTTCGAAAATCACTTAACTCTTTATACGCTACAAATTCTCCTTGCTTAAAAGATACATTCATTTTGTCTAACAAATCTACATCGTATTCCTTTTCTAATTGTTGAATAAAATGAACGGAAGCATCAATAGAACAACCTGTAGCCATATTTTGATTTTGATCTAAAGCTATGGTGATAAAACGTTTGTACTTTATCTCATAACCCGCCTGCAAGGAAGCGCCATGCGCCGTCCATTCTTGAATAAAAGCATCTAACTTCGTATGTATTTCTGCGAGTTCTGCTTCTGTGAAAGAGCGATTGGCTTGGTAAATCCAAACTCTAGCAGTATTAGGTAGTATGTCGAAATCTACGAGCATAATTATAGGTATTAATAGTTGGGGACTAATCTCAAAATAATTGCATAATGAGATTATGGATTCAAAAATAAGGTTTTCACATGGTTTGTGCAATATGATCTTTATCCTAAAGAAAATTGAGAATGTATTATAAGTAGTAAAATCTACTATTGTAACATCGAATTACATCGTGATGTATTAAAAATCAACATACCACACTTTCGTAGTATTTGTATTGATCAAATTCAAAATGCTCAAAAAAACATGGTGTTCTACTTCTCTATCTACGTATAATTACTATTGCTTTTTATTAGTAACTATCTCTATAAGTTTTACATAAGGTTCTCCTTCGGGGCTTATTAATCCAAAAGAACCTTTATAATCCCAACAGGTGTATCCTATATTAAGTTCATCGAAAATACTCACCACATCTTCATACCATTTAAGACGATCTGGTTTTGGTGTCGATTTTTTATATACGCCAAACTCTCCACAATAGAGTTTTAAACCAAGTGATTGCGCTCTAGAGTATGCCATATTTATCATTTCTTTCAAAACCTCTCTGTCATATTTTCTTGCATAGTGCTTTAATTGACTACTAAGAGGTGACTTTGCCAACTTTTTATCACTAATACCTACTCCTGGATATTTTGCTCCTCCATGATAATCTTTCAAAAAAGTCCAGCTCGTCTCATAATGCGTAAAGACAAAGGGCTCATAAAAATGAAAACTCAACATAATATTGGGATCGTTTGCTGGTACCTTAAGATCCTTAAAAGTATGAACGGATTGCCAACGGTTAGAACCAACAATAATGGTTCTTCGAGGTTCGGCTACTCTTATAATATTAGTAGCTCCTGCTATAAGCTTATTCCAATCGTTTGGGTCGTCAGCTACCGCTTCATTCATCAACTCATACGCCAAAAAATCATTCGGATATTTACGAAGTTCATTAGATAAACGCTTCCACATAATGTAGAATTTTTTTTGTTCTCGCGTATCCGTCCATAAAGGCCTTTCGTTATTATTAAAATGGTGTGATCTAAGAATATGCAAATCTACGATAATCTTAAGATTTGCTTTTTTGCACCAACCAATAGCATCATGCATTAAATCAAACGCTTCTTGGAAACGTTGCCCTTTCTTATCCCACATTTGTTCTTCATCTATAGGAAGGCGGATATGATCAAACCCCATAGCGGCAATTCTTTTTACATCGCTCTCTGTAAAATAGCGTGACCTTTCCCCTCCTCTTTTCGAACTTTGTGAAAGCCAATGTGAAATATTAGTTCCACGTTTTACATTAAAAGTAGTAGTTTGTGCATTACTTTGCTGAACAAAACTGCCAGACAAAATAAATAAGAGGGAGAGTAAAAGTTGCTTCATAATAATTTTCTTAAGGGTTTATCCTAATTAATATTATATATACTATCATAAAATGCGCCATAAATTCAATTTTACTAAAAAAATAAATCAAACACATGCATCATAATTAGCACAACCCAATTAATTTTGAACATTTTTAGCTTAAAAATGTAACATATCGATTCGCCAATACAGTTTCTAATTTAGAAATAAAAAACCACTTATAAAGCATCTAAGTGGTGTAGATTACCCATGACTTCGCTATTTTGTCATGAATTGCCTGTTTTTTTTCACTATTACCAATGGTCAACAATGAAATCCAACCCAAAAGACTTTTGAATATAAAACGTAGTAACGCATTGAAAAAAGAAATATTCCTATTCGTTTCTGTATTACGAACAGCAATCCCTATCATGGTATGACCAATGGTACCACCTAATTGACTCGTAAATACGGGATCATATAAAACGAAAATTACTACAAAAACTAGAATACGTATAGTTTGCGAGGTAACTTCTAAATTTTCGAAGAGCAATGCAATAATATAGGAGATTAATACTAAAAGTACAGTGTCTATAAAAACAGCCTTAATCCTGTCAAAAACACCTGGTAAATCTTTAGCATCCTCCATATATTAATTTTTCATTTTATAATTCTTGTGCATTGGCTATTAATTCAGCAATATCCATGACCTCAACACTTGCTTCTTTTTCTTTGTTTTTAACCCCATCTGTCATCATGGTATTACAAAATGGGCATCCCGCAGCAATAATATCGGGCTTTGTCTCTAGTGCATCTTCTGTGCGTTCGATATTCACATCTTTATTACCAGGCTCTGGTTCTTTAAACATTTGCGCACCTCCAGCACCACAACATAAACCGTTACGCTTACAACGTTTCATTTCAATAAGCTCTACTTCGAGTTTTCGGAGTAAATCCCTTGGTGCTTCGTACACATTATTTGCACGTCCCAAATAACAGGGATCATGAAAAGTAATACGTTTTCCTTTGAACTGTCCACCTTCTACAGTGAGACGTCCCTCATCCAAAAGGGATTTTAAAAACTGAGTGTGATGAATCACCTCATAATCTCCCCCCAGTGCAGGATATTCATTTTTGAGTGTATTGAAACAATGCGGACATGCAGTGACGACCTTCTTGATTTCATACGCATTCAGTACTTCGATATTGGTTACAGCCTGCATTTGGAATAAAAATTCGTTCCCGGCACGTTTGGCCGGATCCCCAGTACAGCTTTCTTCTGTTCCCAAAACAGCAAAATCTACTTTTGCGTTGTGTAACAACCTTACAAAAGCCTTAGTGATTTTTTTTGCTCTGTCATCAAAACTACCGGCACATCCAACCCAAAAAAGTACTTCAGGTCGTTTACCTTCTGCCATATATTCTGCCATTGTTGGCACCTTTAAAGCTTCACTCATAGTATCTAATTTATGTGTATAAAAAGTGACAAGTTTCCTAAAAAACTTACAAATGAAGTAGTACCATGCTAATCACTAGACTAGCATGGCAACTTATAACTTCTTATAATTACAGACTAGTTCTTAGTCGTGTTTTCCATCATCAAAAACCTGAATAGTAACTTCACGATCTACAAGATCCGTAAACTTTCCTGTATAGCGTGTAGCTTTTACTAGGTGGTTATCAATCCAGTGATAATTCCCTCCTCTTGGCTTACCCATCAAAAGGCTATGATATTTGAACCCATGTTTCTTCAACCATCCTTCTGTTACGTCTCGATGCTCCTCTGTCCTAGAAGTAAAAAAGCAGATGATATGACCTTCATCATACCACTTGTTTAAGGTTTCGAGTGCATCTGGAAATGGCTCACAAGTTCCCATACGCTCTGGCTCTTCATTCGGCACATCATCAGTAATAGTTCCATCAATATCAATTAAGTAATTCTTGATACCTTCTGGTAATACTGGACTGATGTGTTCTCCTTCTTCTACTTTGTCATGCAACAATTTTTCTACGTCTTCTTTTTTCATTTTGTAAGCTATTATTCTCTATTTATTGGTTTTTCTAATTCTATTTACAGAAGCTTCATCATTATCAATCCTTCAACTCATAACACTGAACTCTTAACTCATAACTGTTACGCCTCATCTTTCCAATTAAGTCGATCCATTTGGTTAAATGGCCATGGCGCACCGTTATTTT
>CAZYRG010000015.1:0-6548 GCA_964650425.1 uncultured Flavobacteriaceae bacterium | reverse complement strand
TCTTTCCAATTAAGTCGATCCATTTGGTTAAATGGCCATGGCGCACCGTTATTTTCTATATTGGACATCATATTATTCAAATCCGTAGGAGCTGCACTTTCTTCCATGACTAAATAACGACGCATGTCAATAATTATTGACAATGGACTGATACTTACTGGACACGCTTCTACACAAGCATTACAACTAGTACATGCCCATAATTCTTCGGGCGTAATATAATCATTTAGTAATTGCTTATCATCGGCTACAAAAGAACCATTTTTATCAATATTAGCACCTACTTCTTGTAAGCGATCTCTGGTGTCCATCATAATCTTACGAGGCGAAAGCTTCTTGCCTGTCTGGTTTGCAGGGCACTCGCTAGTACAACGTCCACACTCTGTACATGTATATGAATTGAGTAATTGTACCCAATTAAGATCCATCACATCAGAGGCTCCAAACTTTGCCGGTTCGGCATCTGTAGCATCTTCTGCAGGAGCAGCAAACGGATCTGCATCTGGATCCATCATCAGTTTTACTTCATTGGTAACTGCTTCTAGATTATCCAACTCCCCTTGTACTTGCAAGTTTGCATAAAAAGTGTTAGGAAATGCCAACATGATATGCAAATGCTTGGAGAAATAAAGGTAATTCAAGAATGTTAATATCCCTATAATGTGGAGCCACCATGCCGCGCGTTCAATAAGCACAATAGTACCCATCGCCATATTATCAAATAATGGCTTGATAAACTGACTAATTGGAAAAGACCCCATCACTCCAGCGGGATCATAATAATGAGGTGCCTCGAGCAGTTGTAATTTAAAATCTGCAGCGTTCATTATCAAAAACAACAACATTAATACAACTTCAAAATACAAGATGACGTTACCATCCATCTTAGGCCAACCTTTCATCTCAGGACTCAAAAAACGCTTTAAACGAATCACATTACGTCGAATCCAGAATAAAATCACTGCTACCAATACCAAAAAGGCTAATATTTCAAAAGAACCGATCAGAAAATCATAACCTGCACCTAAAAACGCAAAGATGCGATGTGTTCCAAAAACGCCATCAATAATAATTTCTAAAACTTCAATATTGATTATAATAAAACCAATATAAACCACCAGGTGCAACGCCCCTGCAATTGGACGACGAACCATTTTGGTCTGTCCCATAGCAATCATTGCCATACGTTTCCATCGTTCACTTTTATTATCACTACGATCAATATCACGTCCTAAACGGATATTACGAATGACTTTTCGGATATTTTTGGTGAAATATCCTATGCCTATTGCTAGTACTACAACAAATAAAATATTAGCTATATAGTCCATAAATGCTGCTATTATTTGGTTTCGTTTTCAGGATCTTCATACTCCCCTTCTTTTTTACCAAAAAGGGAAAAATGTACATATCGTTTTGGGTGTAATTTTAGATCCTCCAGTAATTTCTCTAATTGTTTTGATGCTCCTTCTAGGTTATCATACAACTTTTCATCTTTCAATAATTTGCCCGCAGAACCTTTTCCTTGTTGTAAATCTTGTGATAAAGTTGCAAAATTTTTGGTAGCTACATCCAAATTAGCAACCATTTGTCCAATATTTGCCTGCGATAATGAACCAGAAGTTTTGTTCAGGTTGGTCGACATCTCATCCATATTGGTAAAAATATGATTCAATTTAGGCTCATTAACTTGTAACACTTTATCTAATGTACCTGCAGACCTCTTAAAAGAACGCATGGTAACACTCAGATCTGCAAAAACAGCTTGAAGGTTATCCTGAGAATTCGAAGATAATATACCATTAATTGCCGTAAGGACGGAATCTGCACTAACAATAGCGGTCTCAATTTTTTCCTGAAGTGGTGTCAATCGATCATTAACTAATTCAATAAGTCCCTCTTCTACTTGACCTTTTAAGGTATCTCCACTTTTGGCCAAGGGTCCACCATCACTTATAGGATTGATAGATAGTGACTTTCCTCCAATTAACCCTCCTCCGTATATTTTTGCAATACTATTTTTTGAAAAAGCAAAATCTTTATGAACTGTAATTGTTACAATTTGCTTCAGATCTTTTTGCGTACTTGCGAAATCTATTTTATGAATCTTACCTACCAACATTCCGTTGACGGTAACAGGTGAAGAGGTAGAAAGCCCTTCTACATTATCGTAAATAACATAAAAAGTTCTATCATTACCTAATAGATTCTTTCCCTTTAAAAATTGATACCCGAAAATAAATAAAGCGATTGCAAGCAAGGCTAGAATTCCGGTTTTAATCTCTCGAGTAATTTTCAAAATAGCTTTTTTTTGTCTTACTGTTAATACAAAATCGACCTTGCAAATTTAGAAAATAAATCATGCGTTACAGAACTAAATGTACAAAAAGAACAATTTAGTTTCAGTCGAAATAACTAAGTAGTTGATGAAATATTGAAATTTATTGTCTTTATTGGGCATTAACGGCCTCTGCTAATGGGATTGGTTTTTTTCCTCGAAAAGCAACTACAAAACAAGAAGGAAAGCCTGAAGCCTTTGCTTTTTGTTTATTTTCTTGCACCGATTCTAAGGTAGTACTCTCCCCATAATAGTATTTGTACAAAGAACCGATTTTAACGCGTGAAACTCCTTTTAATCCCTTGAAGTTTTTAGGTTCTAACGCTAACTCATTAGAACTCGCCGCAATCTGCACCTTGAATACAATTGCCGAGTCGGATACCTCTGTATTTTCTGGATCCGACAATTCTTTAATCACTTTTTCATCAGGCGCAGCTGCTTTACCACTATCCATTGGCTTTTTATCCATTGGCGGTGTTTTTGCCGTTTTTATCTTTGGTTTGGTCACTTTTTCAGGAATGACAGGAGTTATCCCTTCCTTAAATCGCTTATCATTGGTTTCTTTATAATTCAATATGGCTTTAAAAATGGAAGCCGCTATTGCTTGTTGTCCACTTTTAGAATTCAAGTATTTTCCTTCTTTAACATGAGTCAAAAAACCTGTTTCTATCAAAACACTTGGCATAAAGGTTTTGTGCAACACGACAAAACCTGCCTGTTTTACTCCTCGGTTTTTCTTTTTTAAAGATTTAGTAAATTTATCCTGAATCATACTGGCCAATGTCAAGCTTTGTTCCAGATATTCTTCTTGCATTAAAGTAAGACCTATAACAGACTCCGGAGAATTTGGATCAAAACCTTCATAATTACTTTCGTAATCGTCTTCTAGTAAGATTACAGCATTTTCTTTCTTTGCAACTTCAAAATTACGATCATTGGCATGCAGTCCTAACACAAAAGTTTCGGTTCCATATGCCTGACTATTATGCGCATTACAGTGCACGGACACAAAAAGATCAGCAGAAGCCTTATTAGCAATAGCACCTCGTTCATAGAGTTCTACAAACTTATCCGTTTTTCTGGTATAAATCACCTTAAAGCGTTTGTCCTTTTCTAATAGCCCTCCTACTTTTAGGACTATATTGAGTGCTATATCTTTTTCAAAATAACCGTTCCCTCGATTACCTGGATCATTCCCTCCATGCCCAGCATCTAACACCACTACAAATTTATCTTCTTCAGATAACTCTTTTGGTATCAAATTTGATGCAATTGCATCTTGTACACCAAGTAGTGCATATATAAATATGAGTACGAAAGGTGTTTTTATCAAATTTATCATCATAAACTAAAAAATTGGGTAGTAACGCTGTAACATTGCAACATTTTTTGAAGTCTTTAAACACATAAAAAAACGTCATCAAATTTGCCATATTACCTAGGTTTCTTTGATTTTAAAATAGTATTTTTGATCAAAGCTATAGCTACCTGAAAAATATGTTTAATTTTGGACTCCAAAAACCGAGCCATAATTACACAAAAATAGGACTAAAAACATTGCAAACAAACGCACTTAATATACTTTTTTCACTAAGTTTTACACTGTTTTTAACAACTTTGGTAAATGCTCAGGTACCCGATAGACCGCAACAAACTCCGATAACGGTGCCACTGAATCCTATTGCTACTGACGCGAACGAATTCCAATCCGAAATACTTATTACCGAACAAAGTTCTGACTCTACGGACAATGACTCTATCCCTAAAGAAAAAGAGTTTTTGACCGGAAAAGTGGACTACAAGGCCAAGGATTATATGCGTTTGAGCAAAAAAGAGAACAAAATGTATCTCTATGACGAGGCGGAAATCATTTATGGTGATTTACAAATCAATGCAGGATATATTATCGTTGATAGCGAAAAAGATGAAGTATATGCCTATGGTATCAAAGACACCACTGATGCATATGTACAAACTCCCGTCTTTAAACAAGGAGCAAGTGTTGTAGAACCCGATTCTATTCGTTTCAATTTTAAAACTAAGAAAGCGCTGATTTACAATTCCAAAACGGAACAAAACGGTTTTAATATTTATAATGAAGTCTCTAAACGTGAAAATGATTCGGTCATTTATATGCAAAATGTGCGTTTTACCACCTCCGAAAACATCGAGGATCCTGAATATTATTTTTATGCGCGAAAAATCAAATATGTTCCTAAAAAGAAGATTGTAACTGGACTTGTAAATATGTACATCGCTGATGTCCCTACGCCACTTGGTCTACCATTTGCTTTTTTCCCCATGACCGAAGATCGAACTTCTGGTTTTATTGTTCCAAGTTTTGGAGATGATAATACCCGTGGATTTTTCTTGCAGAATGGAGGCTACTATTTTGCTGTGAGTGATTATATGGATCTGACTATTCAAGGGGATTATTTTACTAATGCTAGTTTTGCCTTACGGTCCGCCATCGATTATAAAAAACGATATAAATTTAATGGAAACTTTGACCTAAGCTTTGAAAATATTCTTAATAGTGAACGTGGGTTTCCTGACTTCTCTAAAACGTCTATTTACAACATTCGATGGACGCATAGCAAGGATTCAAAATCGAATCCTAATTCTCGATTCTCTGCCTCGGTCAACCTAGGAAGTAGTACGTTCTTTCAGGATTCCAGAAGTCAGGTAAATACTGCTAACTTCCTAAACAACACACTATCTTCTTCCATTAACTATTCTAAGACATTTCCTGGAGAACCGCAGGTCAATGTAGACATTGCTGCAACACACAATCAGAATACGGGAACACAGGTGATCAATATGACCTTACCAACAGTCAATGCAACGGTTTCAAGGGTCTTCCCTTTTGCTCCCAAAACGGGAGCTAAGAAAGGAATTCTTCAAAATATTAACTTACAGTATACCTTTCGGGGAGAAAACACTTTCACGACCACCGATTCCTTATTCTTCAAAAAAGAAATGTTTGATGATGCTACACTGGGAATGAGTCATAGTATTCCTATTAGTACCAACTTTAAACTATTCAACTACTTTAGTGCCAGCATGGGAACCACACTAGAGGAACGTTGGGTTTTTGAAACTATAGAACAACGCTATGATCCCGATGATGACAATGCTGATGAGACTACTGGAATTGTAAGGGATACGATCAAAGGCTTCGATGCTTTTAGATCATTCGGATTCAATGCCAGTCTAGGAACCACGGTGTATGGAACCTTTAATTTTGGTAAAGACAAGAAAATACAAACTATACGACATGTAGTACGTCCTAGTGTTAGTTATAATGTTACTCCTGCTTTTGCACAATTTTACGACCCTGTTCTACTCACTGAAACTGCCCTTAATGCTGATCCATTAGGACGGACAAGAGAAGAATTAGAGGCAGAATTGGGAGAATTTTCTCGTTTTGAAGGTGGCGTTTTTCAACCTCCAGGGAATAACTTTTCTAGTGCCATTGGGTTTTCTTTGAACAATACCCTGGAAGCCAAAGTTCGTGATAGGGATACGACAGCTATAGAGCCAAAGAAAATTAAACTTATCAATAACCTCAACTTTACTACAGGTTATAATCTTTCCGCAGAAGAAGGGGAACAAACGTTGCAACCCCTGAATGTCAATGGAGGAATACCGATTGTATCCGGAAAACTAGATATCAACTTTAGAATGTTATTAAATCCATACGCATTAAATAGCAGTAATCAAGTCGTCTATGATAAATGGAATATTGATAATGGCGGAAGTCTTTTTCGTTTAACAAGTGCTTCTACCAACTTTGGATATTCATTATCTAGTAAGGATTTTGATAAAGATCAAAAAGACAAAGACAATAATAAATCTAATAACGATAGTTTTAACAAGGGCGGGAGACCTGATGATCTCTTTGGTGTGAATGCAGATGGCACCGATGGTTCGCTATTTGGGAATGATGATAACAAGGACAAAAAAGATGATGGGGAATTCAAAAATTACAGGTACAAAGTCCCCTGGTCCCTTCGCTTACAATACAATGTCAATTATAGCAATACTGCTAGAGAGAATGAAATTTCCTCGCATTCTTTGAATTTTTCTGGGGATATCGAATTCTCACCCAAATGGAAAATGGGTGCTTCTTCGGGTTATGATTTCAAGAATTTCGGGTTCACTTTTACCCAACTACGTTTTGAACGTGATCTAGAAAGTTGGCGAATGA
>CAZYRG010000014.1:5250-26820 GCA_964650425.1 uncultured Flavobacteriaceae bacterium | reverse complement strand
TAAAGATAGGAATATTGTATAAAAAAACCTCATTCCTGTTGGGGAATGAGGTTTTTGGTATTTGTTTTGCAAAATTCAATTACTCGAAAATATAACGTAATCCAATTTGCATTTGCCATCTTGAAGACTGGATGCCTAAGTCATCAATTTGTTCAAGATCATCTTGGAATCTAGAAGGATCAAATGTGAATTCTGGATTTGGACCACCACTTTCTGCATTAATTAAAGTAGTATTTTCGAAATAAAATGTTTTTTTACCCCAATCTTTGTTCAATAAATTAGTGAAGTTATTTATATCTAATGATGCTTGGAGTGCATGTCTTCTACCATTCAGTTTTAAGGCGAAATCTTGCGTAAATCTAAGATCTATTATGTGGCTCCAAGGGCCAAAATCTCCATTTCTTTCGGCATACTGACCTCTTCGTTCTCTCAAATAGTCATTGTTCTCTATGTATGCATCCAGAGCTGCATACTGCTCATCAGCAGTTAAAATAACTGCGTTTGTATCATCGTCGACAAGATCAACTAGATTGATCTCTCCTCTATTTCTTGGGATATAAATAAGTGCATTGTCAGATCTATTATCATTTAGTAATGCCCCGTCATAAATAAAGGAATTTGGATTGCCTTGACTCCCTTCATAGAACAAACCAAGTGTGGTTTTAAAATTTTCGTTCCACTCGAATTCATAAGAAACATTAGCGGTGATTCTATGGCCTTGTGCAAATTGAGATCTACTAACTTGTGCTCTGTTTTTTCCGTTGACAGTATTAATATTTCTCCATTGTGATATATTTCTTGATGAAGTTCCGTCAAATATAGATTCTGCATCACCATAAGAATAGGATATTTGTCCTTGAAAACCATTTTGTAAAGGTTTTTTTAATGTAAAGGCAGCATTCCAAGAACTTCCAGCTCCTGTATTACTTGCTAAAATAATATCACCATAGCCTTCAACGATATTATCATCATCATAATAAAACCTTGTATCTGGACCTTCTAATCGGCCTATTGGGCCTCTGATATTCAATTGCTCATAAGTAATAGCTGTGATATTATCATTGTAAATTAAATCTCCGCTAAAGATTAATCCACCCCAAGGTAGCTTTTGGTCAAAGGCTATACTATATTTTAGAACCTGTGGCAATCTAAAGTCTGGCGCAAATAAATCAACTGCTCCTCCAGTTTCACCAGTGCCAGGTGTTACGTGAGTAGGTTGATTATTGACATTAGGATTAAATTGTATTGGGTCTTCAAAATCAAAAATTCTTGAAAAACCTCCTGTGACACCATTATTATTATACGTAGCTGCAGGCCAAACTAAAGGAAGTCTGGAAGTGAAAATACCTAAACCTCCTCGAATCTGTGTCTTTTTCTCCCCTTTTACATTCCAATTGAAACCAATTCTGGGTGAAATATGTGCTTTAGTACTTACTTTTTTACCAACTTCTGCACCTTGTAGATCTTTTCCTGCTGCTTCAAGTTGCGGAATAATATTGTTGTTAAAATCATCATTAGCTATTCCGTCTTCCCATACTGGTAAATCAAATCTAAGACCCGCAGTAAATTTGAAATCATCTGTCAATTGAACTTCGTCTTGTACGTAAAAACCAAACTGTTTCGTTCCAAACTCTGATGCACCTGAAGAGTTATCACCAACTCCGTCACCTGGAAGTAAGGAATATCCTCTTTGATAAAAAGAAGGCTGACCACCAGCAATAAAATCGTCAATGGATAAGTAAGTATAGTCTCCATAATTGAAAGAGAAAAATAAGTTTTTAACACTAGCAAACTCATTATGTGTGCCTAGTGTTACAGTATGTCTTCCAGAATAAATTTCAAAATTATTCGTGATTGTAATAATATCCTGATCTAATAAATTTGCCGTTGAGAAAGGTTCATTACCAAAAATTAGCCCTTGTCTAAAGTCTCTACTACTTAATCCATCCGCTATTCTTACACTGGGGAATGGCGAACCTTGGGGGCTTCTATCATCCCTTACTAATGTGTACCCTACTATCAAGTTATTTGCAAACTTGTTACCAAAAGAAGAACTTAATTCTAATGAGGCAGAATTTGTAATTGATTCAAAAGTTTCAGAACCATTAGAGAAGCTTAGACTCTGAGTTGATGAATTTCTTAACTCAACATTTTCTGCTTTTGCATATGTATTTTTGAAAGATACTTTATGGTTTTCATTGATATTCCAATCTAATTTAAGTGTAAAGTTGTCAGTTAATAATGTTCTCAAACCATTATCAAATTCTCCTATATCATAACCGTAGGTAGAAGCTACTCTGTTTTTGAAATCTTGAATTGCAGCAGCAGTATTTGTGTCACCAATATAATTGCTACGATCAAAAGGTTGTGGGATTTCAGTATCTCCTCGTTCATAGTTCACAAAAAAGAACAGTTTGTCTTTAATAATTGGGCCTCCAAGTCTCATTCCATAAGTTCTTGAAGTGAATTCATCCAATTTAATTCTTCCTTCTTCACTATCTTCATCAACTAAATCTGGTGGAGTTTTACCTGCTAGAGACTCATTTCTTAAGAATGTATATGCAGAGCCTTCGAATTTATTGGTTCCTGAACGAGTAATTGCACTAATTGCTCCTCCCGCAAACCCAGATATCTTGACATCAAAAGGTGCTGCCTGTACTTGAAATGATTCTATTGCATCTACAGAAAAAGGATTTGCTCCAGTTTGTCCACCATTGGTTCCAGAATCTGCAAGACCAAATACATCATTGTTTACAGCTCCGTCAATATATATGGCATTGTATCGGCTATTCTGACCAGCTATAGAAATAGAAAAACCATCATCATCTTCTGAAATTTTTGCTTGTGGTGTGATACGAACAAAATCTGCTATTGATCTTGAAGTTTGAGGAAGACTTCGAATTAGAGATTTACTAATAGTGGTTTCAGCTCCAGTTTTATCAGAATTGAAATCATTGTTTCTTTGTCCTGTTATAATGACTTCTTCAAGCTCATTTTTATCCTCTTTCATTTCTATAGAAATATTTTTGGACTCGCCAAGTTGAAGATATAAAGTAGGCTCTTCAAAATTTGTAAAACCTACATAGCTGACAGTAAGTTTATATGGGCCGCCAGGCTTCATATTAGAAATTCTGTAGAAACCATCCATATCAGTTATAGCGGCATATGACGAACCTGATGGTACGTGCAACATAACAATATTGGCTCCAGGAAGTGGTTGAGAAGTATTGTCAAGTATCCTTCCGTTGATTGAGGATTTTGTCACACCCTGCGCAAATCCCGATACCGTTATCCCCATCAGTATCAATAATAAAATAATTCTTTTCATAATTTTAGTTAATTGAGAGTTTAGATTTTGCCGCAAAAAAACCACATATAATTAAGCTGAAGTTTATTTTAATATTATTTGTGTTTTATTTAACACCAGCTGCTGTAAGTTACAACGACAAACGGTCTTTTCCCGAAGAAAAAGACCGTTTGTCCCAACCATTTTTCAACAAATGGTTCTTAACTTTTTGTTAAACAAAATGTCGTCTAACCCAAATAGTGCGCCAATAATGCAGTGGTAGATCCATCATGAGCTTCAGCTTTTCCAGCATTAATTTCACTAAGAACAGCATCTGCCAATTGTTTCCCAAGCTCTACACCCCATTGATCATAGCTAAAGATGTTCCAAACGACGCCTTGTACAAAAATGCGTTGCTCATACATGGCGATGAGTGCTCCTAAACTTTTTGGGGTAAGCTTATCTACAACAATTGTTGTGGTAGGTTTGTTTCCTGCAAATACTTTGAAAGGTGTTAGTTTATCAATAGTTTCCTGCGGAAGCTTTTTCCCTTTTAATTCTGTAATTACTTCAGCTTCGGTTTTTCCATTCATCAAGGCTTCGGTTTGCGCAAAGAAATTGGCCATCAATTTATCATGGTGACTTTTGTCTTCGAATAGGGAGTGCTTAAATCCTATAAATTCCGCAGGAATTAATTTTGTTCCTTGATGGATCAATTGAAAAAAGGCATGTTGTGAATTCGTTCCTGGCTCTCCCCAGATGATGGTTCCAGTTTGATAGCCAACGGGCTTTCCATTTCGATCAACACTCTTACCATTACTTTCCATAATACCTTGCTGTAGATAGGCCGGTAAACGGTGTAGATACTGTGAATATGGAATTATTGCTTCACTCTCCGCTCCAAAGAAATTGTTATACCATACGCTTAACATTCCTAAAATCACAGGAATATTATTCTCAAAATCGGTGTTTTTGAAATGTTCATCCATTTCATTGGCACCTGCTAATAAGGCTTCGTAGTTTTTGTAACCAATGGACAAACTAATCGATAGTCCAACAGCACTCCATAGAGAAAATCGTCCTCCGACCCAATCCCAAAGTGGGAAGATGTTTTCCTCATCGATACCAAAATCTACTACCTTTTGCACATTACTTGATACCGCAACAAAATGTTTGCCAACGGCATCTTGAGGTGCTTGGTCCAAGAACCATTTTCGTGCAGTAATGGCATTAGATAAGGTTTCTTGTGTACCAAAGCTTTTAGAAACCACTACGAATAATGTAGTTTCTGGATCAAATTTTTTGAGATTTTGATGTATGTGATCTCCTTCTACATTAGAAACAAAATGTAGTTTCAGGTGATTTTTATAATACTCTAAGGCTTCAGTCACCATAGCTGGGCCTAAATCCGACCCGCCAATTCCGATATTCACGATGTCTGTAAAGGCTTTTCCAGTATGACCTTTTAGTTCACCACTAATTACCTTGTTACTAAAAGCGGCAATTTTTTCTTTGACCTCATTAATTTCTGGAACAACATTGGTTCCTTGTAAGCGAACTGTAGCGTCTTTTGGTGTACGTAATGCGGTGTGCAACACAGCCCGAACTTCGGTTTCATTAATGACTTCACCACTAAAATAACTGTTTAATGCGCATTCTAATCCAACCTCTTTGGCTAAATCTACTAACAATTTTTTAGTTGTTACATCTAAGATATTCTTCGAATAATCTACATAAAAATCTTGCCATTGGATGCTAAAAGCTTGTCCTCTGTTTGCATCTTGAGCAAATAATTCTTTTAGTGTGGTGTTTTGTAATCCTTTGTAGTGTGCGGTTAATGCCTTCCATGCTTCAGTAGTGGTAGGGTCAATTTTTGGTAATGTCATAATGGTGGTGCTTGCTGTACTGTTTCTTTAACTTCAATAATTTTATATGGAATGCTATCCAACTCTTTTTTTAATGGTAAGATGTGTTCAAAATATGCGGGTTTGTATTCCTCTTTCAAGTCTTTGGCAGCTGGTAACATTTGTCGGTAGGGATCGACCTGTTTGCCATTTTTCCAAAAACGATAGCATACATGTGGTCCTGTGGCCAATCCTGTACTTCCTACACGTCCGATAACATCTCCTTGCTTGACACGTTCTCCTTTTTTGACTAGAATCTTGGACATATGGAGATATTGCGTAGAGTAGGTGTTGTTGTGTTTAATTTTTACATATTTCCCATTGCCTCTAGTATATCCTGCTTTTGTTACAGTGCCATTCGCAGTACTCCAAATCGGTGTTCCGCGTGGGGCTGCATAATCGGTTCCTTTATGCGCTTTCCAGCGTTTCTGAACGGGGTGAAAACGTCTTGGGGAATAGCGGGATGAAATCCTACTAAATTCCAAAGGTGCTTTTAGAAAAAAGCTTTGCAGGGATTTTGCTAATTCATCATAATACGAGAAATTTTCTATATCGCCGTCCGCTTGGTATTCAAAAGCATAATACGGACGATCAAAATGTTTGAGCACCGCAGCTTCGATATTTTCTATGCCTACATAAATACTGTCTTCCACATAGCGTTCGTTGTAAATGACTTTGAACTGGTCTCCTTTTTGGATTTTAAAGAAATCCACACTCCATTGGTAGACCGTTGATAAACGATGTGTAAGTGCTATACCCAGACCTAAATCATTCATAGCATTGTAGAGGGAAGAGGTAATAACTCCGCTTACTTCGCGACGTCTTACGGTAACAGGTTTCTTGAAATTATGTGCCGTAATACTATCTCTAAAATCAATAATGGTATAATCGATTTTGTTCGGTTGATAGATAAAAACTTGTGCTTTGGCACTAGTGTCTTTAGATTTTAATAGCGTATATTTTTTGCCCGCTACTAGGCGTGCTACATTAAAAGTGTCTTTTACGGCGTTAGAGATCTTAAAAACGGTACCTCTATCGACACCATGGGTGTCCAAAATATTTCCAAAACTATCACCAGATCGCACAGTATCTTGCACGACAGCAAAACTATCGACAATAAATCCGAATTTTTTTACAGGAGGCGGCACTTCTTTTTTTACAATCGGAGCTGGAGGTGGTGTTTTTGGCGGATCTTCTTTGCAAGAAAATAATAAAAGCATACTACTTGCAAAAATCAGTACGGTATTTTTAGTATAACAAATCATTTAGCGATGACGACTAGCTATATTTACATGAAAAATAGTAAAACATAGCAAATTATTAGTTGCTTTTGTAAACAGCCTCGATTTTAATACACTTATTTTTCATGAGTTTGGAGTAAGTCTTTTACCCATTTCTGTCCCCAGTTTTCTTTTTCTTCAGCAGTCCAGAGGTCTGGAAAAAAAGAAATTTTCTGAAAACTAGGCGGTAGGAATTTCTTCCAATTAGTTCCTCCCGTGGCTGCGATCTCCTTATCTCCTTTGTCGAGATAACGATATGCAGCACCCATATGCATCAATAACCAATTGACATTTACATTAACATCAAAAGTACGCAATGCTTTGATAAGCTCCGAATTCTTTTGCTCTTTTTCTGGTAATCCAAGGTATTTATGATAAATTGAGGTCTTTTCTACTTCTTTAGCAATACGAATTAGCCTTGGTGTATAGCGGTATTCAAACTGTTTTAAAGTGAGCGTTTTTTCTCCGGTACTCAAATCTGTGGCACCTTGTTTCCAATACAGATGTTCATACAATTCCTCTACTGTGTTTTTTGGAGTAAATAAGTGACGTTCTTTCGTATTTACCAAATGTAATAATGGAGTAGCATAGATTTCTATCATTCGGAATTGTACCGATTGAAAACCACTGGCAGGTAACAATGACATGCGATATTTTAGAAATTGCTGCTTGTCCATCCCTTTGATCATGATATCAAAAGAATCAATCAATACACGAAAATAACGATTAATACGGTTGATTTTTTCGGTAAAAAATTCGGCAGTTTGTAGCTTGTCATCAATCAACTGTTTCATTTCATGAATTATCAGCTTGAAATTGAGTTCTGTAATTTGATGGTAGGTGATAAAAATCATCTCATCAGGAAAATGGGTCAACGGCACTTGTAAACTCAACAAGGTGTCTAGATGTATGTAATCCCAATACGTCAGATAGCGATCGTGTAAAAGTCCATCTAGATAAGAGCCCAAATCTTGCCCGGAATTTTTGAATTTTTGTTCTAATTGCTTTATGCGCGCAATGATTTCGGGTTTGATCGGTTCGTCCATGGACATTTAAAATATCAATCTAATTATCTACTACTATTTTGAATGGGTGTTTTAATCCCTTGAAAGCATCTAGATCCGCTTCAATAGATCCTACCAAAATTTCGGCTTTGATCTTTACTGGCATGCGATTGTCATCATCACTTACCCAAACGGTCAAGCTTTCTTCTTCTTTAAAAATTCGATCTGCCTGAACAAAAGGACGAAACTTTAGACAACGGATTTTACCCATTTTTGTTTTGATGGTTTCTTTACCCAAAAATCGCAGCTTGAACTTATAGTTTTCTTTATCAAAAAACATATCAACTACCGTTTCATCTCCTTTTTTTAGAGTAGAAGCATCAATCGAGTTGCGAAGATAATAAAATGCAGACATCATATCTTGCACATTATTTTTGGTACTAAAACTTTCTTTGGTTTTATGTTTTTTATCTTCTACCAAAGCTTTACCAGCTTCGTGATCAAAATTGATCTCTATATCTTTGGTGTACCCTCCTTCGTTAATTTTACGAATAAAACGATAGGGTTTTACTTCATTCTTATCAACAAAAGACTCGTAATTGTCATCTACTTTAAAGAAAAGGCTTAGAAATCCAGAAGATTTCCCTTGACCAACGATATGGTGTACTGGCATGCCATTATGTTGATCTTCTTTAACTTCAAGGGTAGCATAACTGGCAGTGAACATACCATAATGAATTCGGAATTTGAACCACTCCCCAGCATCAAAAGACTGATGCATATCTTGTGCTTGGATACTACCTATTGTGGCAAGTATCAGTCCTAAAAATATTCCTAATTTTTTCATAATCGTTCGTTTTTGGTTTTTTGAGGCGTATTGTTTACATATATAAGTAGCAAAAGTTCCTATTATGTTACGTATAAAACGCTACTTCATAAAAGATGTTACAATATGTGTTCCAAAAAATACAACTGATCTGTAAGAAAGCACTTTACTCTATATAAAACACCTTAATATACGGAGAAATTCGAAAAGCCTTTCTAAGACAAAAATATAGAATATAAGTAAATGACTGCTTTCAAAGTCCATTAAATCTCAAAATACTACATAATTAAAGCCATTTCAACCAATTACTAGATGCTATTTTGGGCGATTCTGGCAGAAAAATGCCAGTCGCGCTATCTGCTATATCCTCGATCCGCGTTGCTCCTCGAGGGATGCCGCTACTATCGCTATCGCAACACACGAACTAATTCATGAACTAATTTTATAAGGTACCACGCTGCTCCTGCTCTCGCTCAATAGCCTCAAACAATGCTTTAAAATTTCCTTTGCCAAACGACTGTGCACCTTTGCGTTGAATAATCTCAAAAAATAGTGTAGGCCGATCTAATACTGGTTTTGTAAAGATTTGTAGCAGATATCCCTCATCATCGCGATCAATAAGGATGCCTAATTCTTTGAGTGGTTCCAGATCTTCATCAATAGTGCCTACGCGATCTAAGACCGTGTCATAGTAGTTGGCGGGGATGGTTAGGAACTCTACACCACGTTGTTGTAATTGAGAAACGGTTTCAATAATATTATCAGTAGCCAGTGCCATATGTTGTACCCCAGCGCCATTGTAGAAATCAATATATTCTTCGATTTGCGATTTTTTGCGACCTGTAGCGGGTTCATTGATAGGAAATTTAATCCGACCATTACCGTTGCTCATTACTTTGCTCATAAGAGCAGTGTAATCCGTAGAAATATCTTTGTCATCAAAAGAAACTAACTGCGCAAACCCCATGACATTGGCATAAAAATCGCACCACTGATTCATCTCATTCCAACCCACATTCCCCACAATATGATCCACATATTTGAGTCCAACATCAGTGGTTTTGTAGTGCTTGTCCCAGGCTTTATATCCAGGTAAAAATACCCCTTTATAATTTTTTCGTTCTACAAAAATATGAATGGTTTCTCCATAGGTATGAATTCCGGAACGTATAATAGTTCCATGTTCATCCTTTTCTGTAGTAGGTTCTAAAAAAGATTGAGCACCTCTTTTTACAGTTTCTTCAAAGCTTTTGGTCGCATCATCGACCCATAACGCTAATACTTTGACACCATCTCCATGGCTATTGATGTGCTCATTGAGGATGCCGTCAGGTTGTAAAGGTGAGGTGAGTACAATACGGATTTTGTCTTGCTGTAAGACATAAGAAACTTGGTCTTTGCGCCCTGTTTCCAGACCTGAATAGGCAATAGGTTGAAAACCCCAGGCCGTTTGGTAGTAATAGGCTGCTTGTTTTGCATTCCCTACATAAAATTCTATATAATCGGTTCCCAATAATGGCAAGAAATCATCTGCCTGAGGAATTATTTTTTCTAATTCTGGTGTGTCCATTTTTATTTAATGTATTAATGTGGTTAATGTGACAATGTATCAATATAGCAATGGAGTTAATGTAACAATTTGTTTAATGTAGTAATGGGGTTAATATAGAAATGTAACAATATGTCAATTTACCAATGTGTCATTTTTAAATTAATACATTAACCACATTGTTACATTAATTCCATTAGTAGATTTTCACATTACTCGAGCCAAGAGCGGTAATAATCTGTGTCCGCTATTTTCATGGCTTCTTCGGTTACTTTAAGTGGTTTAAAGGTGTCAACCATTACGGCTAATTCTTCTGTTTTGGTCTTGCCAATGCTTCGTTCGGCAGCTCCGGGATGTGGTCCATGAGGTATGCCCGCTGGGTGAAGTGATATATGACCTGGGGAGATGTCATTACGACTCATAAAATCACCATCTACGTAATAAATCATTTCATCACTATCAATATTACTATGATTGTAAGGGGCAGGAACGCTATCCGGATGGTAATCATATAATCGAGGAACAAAAGAGCATACAACAAAAGCGTCGGTCTCAAAAGTTTGATGTACTGGTGGCGGTTGATGGATACGTCCGGTTATTGGCTCAAAATCATGAATCGAAAATGCATAAGGAAAATTATAGCCATCATAACCTACTACATCAAAAGGATGTGTAGCATATACCATGTCAAAAATTTGACCCCCTTTTTGAATTTTGATTAAAAACTCGCCTATTGAGTCATGTGTCTCCAGAGAATGTGGCCTTCTTAGGTCGCGCTCACAATAGGGAGCATGCTCCAAGAGTTGACCAAACCAATTACGATAGCGTTTGGGCGTGTAGATTGGACGATGCGATGTAACGATCAGTAAACGATTGTCCGAATCATCAAAGTCTAGTTTATAGATGGTACCCCTGGGGATCAAAATATAATCTCCGTATTTGAAATCTAGCGTACCTAAGTGGCTACGAAATTTACCGCTTCCTTTATGGATAAATAGTAGCTCATCCGCATCGGTATTTTTATAGAAATAATCAGTTGTTTTGTCTGTAGGTGCCGCCAATGCGATATCGACATCACTATTGGTCAATAGTATTTTTCTACTCTGTAAATAGTCTTTTTCTGGTGCTACTTGAAACCCATGGAATCGATAGGATTGGATATTATTATGACTGGCTATTTTGGGCGTTACGTCATAAGGTTCACCAATTTTTTTTACTTGTGTCGGTCGATGTACATGGTAACTCGTTGTTGCCATTCCATCAAAACCAATGGTGCCAAAAACTTGCTCGTAATACAAGGAACCATCAGGTTTTTTGAAGACCGTATGTCGCTTGGGCGGTATGTTCCCTAAACTATGGTAGAAAGGCATAATGCTATTTTTTAATTAAAAAGTCGTGATGGGGTGTTATAAACACTCAATAAAAGATACGAATCTTTATAATAAGGTAAAGAAAAGTAGGATCAGAAGCGTTATTCAGGGCTACGCTTGATCAAAAAATGCAGTGCTATTAATAATTCTTTCCAATGGGATAACATGGTATAAATATCGTGATTTTCGAGGAGAAAGATTGTTAAAGAGATGTCAAACTTGAAGAGAAAGTTATAGTTGTCCCTTAGCTAACTTTGCTGTGAGGGGCCTAAATGCTAAAACCAAAGCCCTAGGCTAAAAAACCAGTTGCTATTTTTTATTTCTGGAGAATACGAGTATTTAATTTGCAACGGACCAGCAATACTGTCAAATCCATATCCCAAGGCATAACCGCTATACAAGGGATTAGAAATCCACTCATCACTGATAAAAATAGCATCACCAGCATTCGCATAATTAGCAGTGGTGTTAAAATGATGGTTTTTTGCAATGGTGTAGTCCAATGTAATGGCTGCTTTGGTATAATTATTTTCTGTAATACCAAAAAAATCATAACCATAAAAAGGCACAAAGTTATTAATCATCTTTGCTCCAAAGCCCCCAAGATTAAAATCTAAAGATTTGAGATCCGTAATCCCGATTTTGGCTCCTGCTTCTAATTCTGTCAGCATGGAGAGGTTTTTGGTAATCTTATTGGCATAACCAAAATGTCCCTTAGCAATAGAAAACTCACTAAACCCTCCAGTAAAATCAGAAGAATACAAGAATAAGTGAAAATCACCATTGAATAAGAACCCCGTTTTTGGAAAATAACGATTATCGAAACTATCGAATTTCAAATACGAAAAAACACTTAAATAATCACTTTTGTCAAATACAGTTCTTGGAAGTTTATCCTGATCTTCTCCAATGGTTTCAGACAAGATCCGTAGTCGTTTATGTTCCCCACCAATCCCAAAAGAAAAGGTTTGCTTTAGCAAGGTTTCGATATACAATTGTGTTGTAAAATCAGTGTATTTTAGATTTATTTGGTTGACATCGGCAGGAGGAAGGTTAAAACTATTTCGAATAAAATCATACTGCAAATCTTTTTCAAATTCGGTATATTGATGTTTTACACCAAAACTCCAGTAGAACCCTTTATCAATATAATAATCAACTGCGTATCGAATGTTATCACCAAGGATTAAGTCCATCGATAATACATCATTGTTGAATAATAGACTCTTTTGCGTTACATTAATCAATCCTGAAGTTTTGTACAAATCATCGTAATGTATGGCAAAGCGTAACAGTGATTTGTTATCACTTTCATCTAGATTTAGGTTTAGTTGTTTTCCGTCTTTGAGCTGTAGCAATCGATAATCAATACGATCAAAGTTGCCTGTGGCTGAGAGGTTATTAATTCCTTGATTTAATTTTTTGTAGGTAGTTTTTGCAGGAAGTTGTAGTTTCAGTTTTCCCTTGATATAAGCCCGGGGATATTGTTGATTTCCCGTTATTGAAATCCCTTTGATTTTAAGAGAATCTTCTAATTTGGGTTTCGGGAGCTCTATTGATTTATGACTTTGCTGTTGTGCTAGTTGTTTTAGTTTTTGGATCTGGGTTTGTGCTGCTTTTGTTCCATTAGCGATAATTTCGTCACCTCGGTCAAAATCTAATACAGAAAAATTAGTAATATTGGGCTTGATGTATATATCTGTATAAGGAATTTTGTTTTCCATATCTTCTATGGTTCTAAAATTACTGATCTGCACCATAATATCTGTTACAGAATTTATTTCATTTCGAGTAATTAGACTATCTTGTACATCGACTCCAATAATAATTTCTGCACCTTTTTTTCGAACTTCTTTAACAGGATAATTATTAGAAACACCGCCATCCGTCATAATAATATCATCGATAGTGACAGGGCTAAAAATTGAAGGTAATGAGCTACTAGCGGATACTGCCCTGGGTAAATAACCTCGATCCATTACGACCTGCTTACCGGTTTCAATATCAGTGGCAACACATAAGAAAGGAATTGGAAGCTTGTCAAAATCCTGCACTCCTGCCACATGTGCGGTAAGTTTAGAGAATAAGTTATAGAAATTCTGCCCTTTTGATAAGCCCTTGGGTAACTCTACTTTGAAATCATCAAAAGGCAATGTCAAAGCATATTTTTCAGCATCCTCACGCTCATAGAATGTTTTGGCAGAACGTGGAAGATCATCTTGAATTAATATATTAAAATCTACAGTTCTAAAAATAGAATCCAATTGCTTAGCGCGATACCCAGCAGCATACAAGGAGCCGATTATTGCTCCCATACTAGACCCACCGATATAATCGATTCGTACTCCAGTTTCCTCTAGTACTTTGAGTACACCAATATGCGCCAGACCTTTGGCACCACCACCACTCAATACTAATCCTACTTTGACATCTTTTTGTGCCGTGCTATCAGGCACAACGACCTGTGGCGATGGTTCTTGAGCATAGCTGCCAAAACCGATAAAAAGAATGATTAGGTAGAAGATCTTTTTCATTTAGTATCTTGATCTTGATAAAAATTATAAACAATTCGGCCTTTAGAGATTCCAATAACTTCCTGCAATTCGAGCAACTTTGATTCCTTGATTCTCTTTACAGATCTGAAATGCTTGAGCAAAGCAATTGCTGTTTTTTCGCCTACACCAGGGATGTCATCTAACTCCGTTTCTAAAGCAGCTTTGCTTCTTTTTTGGCGATGAAACGTAATCCCAAAACGATGTGCTTCATTACGTAAATGTTGAATTACTTTTAGTGATTCCGATTTCTTATCCAAATATAAAGGTATGGAATCCCCTGGATAATAAATTTCTTCCAGACGTTTTGCAATTCCGACAATGGCAATTTTACCTCGTAAGTCTAGATCTTCTAAGGCTTTGAGCCCAGAAGACAGCTGTCCTTTTCCGCCATCTACAATAATTAACTGAGGGAGTGGTTGCTCTTCTTCTAATAATCGCTTATAACGGCGATAGACCACTTCTTCCATAGAAGCAAAATCGTCAGGACCTTCTACTGTTTTGATATTAAATTTTCGATAGTCTTTTTTACTAGGTTTCCCATCTTTGAACACCACACAAGCGGCAACAGGATTGGTGCCTTGGATATTAGAGTTGTCAAAACATTCGATATGTCTAGGTTCTTCCCTAAGGCGCAAATCCTTTTTCATCTGTCCCATCAGACGTTTTACATGACGATCAGGATCAATAATTTTTATTTGTTTGAAGCGTTCCTGGCGGAAATACTTGGCATTACGAAGCGATAAATCAAGGATTTTTTTCTTGTCACCCAGTTTAGGAACCGTAATTTTGAGCGCGCCACCTACTTCAACCTTCATAGGAACAAATAGCTCTTTGCATTTGGAGTTAAAGCGTTGGCGTAGTTCTATAATGGCTAATTCTAGTAGCTCCTGATCACTTTCGTCGAGTTTTTTCTTGATTTCGATGGTGTGGGATCTGATAATGGATCCATGTGCTAGTTGCAAATAGTTCACATAACCAAATGCCTCATCACTCATCACAGAAAAAACATCTACATTAGTGATATTAGGATTTACCACAGTGGATTTTGCTTGATAATTTTCTAGCACTTCAATTTTTTCTTTAACCTGCTGTGCTTGTTCAAACTCCATATTAGCGGCATATTGCTGCATTTGTTCTTTAAAACGACTTAAGGAGTTTTTAAAATTTCCTTTTACAATTTGTCGTATCGCTTCTATATTTTTTTGGTAGGCTATTTCGTCTTGCAAACCTTCACACGGACCTAGACAATTTTTAAGGTGGTATTCTAGACAAACTTTATAATTACCGTTTTCTATTTTAGCTTTAGACAAATCATAATTACAGGTGCGTAATTGATATAGCCCTTTAATTAAATCAAGTAAGGTGTTTACGGTTTTGAAACTGGTATATGGGCCAAAATATTCACTCCCATCTTTAATTATTTTTCTTGTTGGGAATACTCTAGGAAACCGCTCATTTTTAATGCATATCCACGGATAGGTTTTATCATCCTTTAGCATGATGTTATAGCGAGGCTGATACTTTTTGATGAGATTGTTTTCTAACAACAAAGCATCTGTTTCAGTGGCTACTACGATATGTTTTATCTCCACAATTTTTTTTACTAGAACAGTAACTTTATTTCTGTCGTGATTCTTGGTAAAATAGGAGGTCACTCGCTTTTTGAGATTCTTAGCTTTCCCTATATAAAGAAGCTTTCCTTCTTTATCATAATACTGGTAGACTCCCGGAGTATTGGGGAGTGTTTGTAGTTGGACTTTTATGGCAGGAATTTGCGACATATTCAAAGGTAAAACTAAACTGGGAATATGCAATGCAAATAGGAAATTTGAAGTGCTTGAACGGGCAGCTTGAAGACGAAGGGGGCGTTAAAAAAATAGCATAAAAGAGTTTAATCTTAGGCGGTAGGTGAAAAAGTTTGCGCTCACTTCGTATATTTGAGAGCGTTCAACGTTTTTAAATGAAATTCTTATGAATAAAACTTTTTACTGTGTAATTGCAGGACTTTTTTTATCCCTTTGTAGTAGTGCACAACAAAATACAGCTATAGGAAATAATGAGAAGCTCGTTTATAAAGCTTCCTACAATATGAGTGGCCTTCTTACGCAAATAGCACAAGTTTCTATGGAAACGGAAACAGTTACGACCAAAAAAGGATCACTGCTTCATTTAAAATGTATTGCCGCTACCTATAGCAAGTGGGATGATTTTTTTAAGATTAGAGATTTATATGAAGCATATGTTAACCCAAATACATTGAAACCTAGACTTTATAAAAGAGACATTAATGAAGGTGGTTACATAAAGAAAGTAAAGTATATTTTTAATTATGGCAAAAAAACAGTGAGTAGTACGATGACCAAAGGGAATGGGTCTGAACAAAAAAAGACACTTACGCTAAACCAAAGCACACATGATTTGGTGTCTACCTTGTACCAAATTCGAAATATGGATATCGGAAAGGCTTCTATTGGAGATGCACAGCAATTGAATGTTTTGTTTGATAACAAAGTAAAAACCGTAGTGTTAAAATATGTTGGTAAAGAATCAATAGCAGTGGCAGGAGTGGGAACCAAGGAATGTTATAAAATTGTTGTTTCTGCCAATGAGGCTAGCTTAAAGGGTCGCGGACAAAATATCATCTGGCTTACTGCGGATTCGAAAAGAATCCCCGTGTTAATTAAGTTTGCTATACCAGTAGGGACTGGTAAATTAGAACTGTCTTCGGCGCAAGGTGTTTAACAAAAATTATAAGGGAGTATGAGAATCGTTTTTATTATTTTGGCCTGTATTGCAATTCTATTAGGTATCGTGTTTGTTGTTTTGCCGATGGGTAGTATAGCCGTAGTCCCAGCCGTTGCAGGTGTATTGTTTGCATATTTGGCTTTTAGAAAATCCGAGGTAGGGTATAAAAACCCACCAAAAATACTGCTAATTATTGCTGTCCTGCTAATTATAGTTGGAGTCTCAAAGCATTTTCTTGTAAAAACAGAAGTGGCAAAAGATGATTCTTTTGAAGAGCGGGTCGAAGATTCACAAAAAGAAGCTATTGAGGAACTGGATAGCCTGGAAGATGAACTAGAAGACCTACCAGAATAAATGCAATTTTTTTGTTCAAAGCAAAAAAAATTGAATCAGTTCACTTAAATTTACAAGGATTCATCAATTATTTGAGTTTTGGCAGATTCTAAAAAACATCTTATTGGACGAACAGATATTGCGGATTTTCCGCTGTTTGAGCTGTTGGGAATTGCCATCAAAGTGGATACAGGTGCATATACATCATCTATCCACTGCAAAGCTATTGAGGAGATTGATGAGACGTTGCAATGTAGCTTTTTGGACCCTACGCACCCAGAATATAATGGCAGACGATTTACTTTCAAAAACTATGATATTACTGCGGTAAAAAGTAGTAATGGGACGATTGAAATGCGTTATGCCGTACGGTCCAAAATCAAACTTTTTGGTAAGACCTATCCGATAACACTTACGTTAACCTCTCGAGAAGATATGCGATTTCCTGTTTTGTTAGGGCGTAAATTTTTGAGCGGAAAATTTATTATAGACCCGCAATTAGAAAATCTATCTTATAAATATCAAGCCGATGAACATTAATATTTTGTCGCGGAATGCAAATTTGTATTCTACCAATGCACTTGTACAGGCCGCTGTAAAGCGTAACCATAACGTTCGGGTTATTGATCCACTTAATTGTGATATTATTATCGAAAAAAAGAAACCTGAGATCTATTATCGCGGACATAAACTGGATCACGTAGATGCAGTGATTCCTAGAATTGGCGCCTCTATTACCTATTATGGTACCGCTGTAGTGCGACAATTTGAGATGATGAATGTGTTTACAACAGTAGATTCAGAAGCCTTAGTGCGATCAAGAGATAAATTACGAAGTTTGCAAATATTATCCAAGGCGGGGTTAGGGTTGCCAAAAACAGTTTTTACGAACTACTCTAAGGATGTTTCTGAAGTAATTAAGCATGTGGGGGGGTCACCATTAATTATTAAATTATTAGAAGGGACACAGGGTCTAGGCGTGGTATTGGCGGAGACCAAAAATGCAGCAGAATCGGTTTTAGAAGCTTTTAATGGGTTACAGGCACGAGTAATCGTTCAAGAATATATAAAGGAGGCTAGAGGCGCTGATATTCGAGTCTTAGTTGTGGATGGACAAGTTGTTGGGGCAATGAAACGTCAAGGAAAAGAAGGAGAATTTCGTTCTAATTTACATCGCGGTGGCTCGGCAACATTGATTACACTTTCTGATGAAGAAGAGAATGCAGCTATAAAAGCGGCAAAAGTGATGAAATTAGGTGTAGCAGGTGTGGATATGCTTCAAAGCGAACGCGGACCATTAATTCTTGAAGTAAATTCTTCTCCAGGATTAGAAGGCATTGAGACTGCTACAGGAAAAGATATTGCCAAAACGATTATAAGATATATTGAAAGAAGCGTCTAAATATGCAACAAGATTCATTATCACAAGAACCATTAGAATTACTGGGCCAAACAATTTTGCCTGGACAAAGTGCTACAGTCAATTTTAATATTGCTAATCTTTATACGGCTACAAAGGTTGAGGTGCCAATTATTGTAGAGCGATCCAAAGAGCCTGGTCCAACAGTGCTAATTACAGCTGGGATTCATGGTGATGAGGTAAATGGCGTAGAGGTGGTACGTCAAATTATTGCTAGAGGTATTAACAAGCCTAAACGGGGTACGATTATATGCATTCCTATTCTGAATGTTTTTGGATTCTTGACAATGAATCGTTATTTCCCTGATGGGAAAGATTTGAATCGTGTTTTTCCTGGTTCAAAAAATGGGTCTTTGGCCAGCAGATTTGCGTATCAGTTTGTGAATGAAATTCTACCATATGTTGATCTTTGTTTAGATTTTCATGCGGGAGGTGCTGATCGGTTTAATGCGCCGCAAATTCGCATTGAAGAAGGCCATGAAAAGTTATTAGAACTGGCCAAAGTTTTTAATGCGCCCTTCACACTTTTTTCTAAAAACCTTAAAAAAACCTATCGTACGATGTGCAGTAAAATGCAGATTGATATGTTATTGTTTGAAGGAGGGAAATCTAAAAACAGCAATAAAGATGTGGCACGGGAAGGGGTAGAAGGCACCATACGTGTATTAAAACACTTAAATATGCTTAATGAAAATATTGAAGCCCCTGAACCGAAGGATGCTACTGTTATGATTCATAAAAGCGCATGGTTACGAGCAAAGTATAGCGGTCTGTTACATCTCAAAGTTCCCTACGGTGCCTATATAGAAAAAGGAGCTTTTATTGCAACAATTACGGATCCTTATGGTACTTTTCGTTATAAGGTAAAAGCGCCTAACTCAGGCTATGTTATTAATACAAATGAATCACCCATGGTCTATCAGGGAGATGCCATTTTTCATATTACACAAGAATAGGAATGACAAAGACCGAACTCCGAAACTATTACAAGAATTTACGAAACGAACTGACAGCAGAACGTATCGATGAGCTAAGTCTTATGATAGCAAACAAGGCATTAGAAATCGAAATATGGGACAAGGAGTACTACCATATCTTTTTACCTATTTCGATACAAAAAGAAGTAAATACCGAGTACTTGTTGCATGTTCTCCAAGGAAAGGATAAGCATGTTTTATTGCCTAAAACAAATTTTGAGACACATGTACTTTCTCACTTTTTACTCACGGATACAACGAGCATTAAAAACAATAAGTGGGGTATCCCAGAGCCAGAATCGGGTATAGAAATCCAAACTGATAAGATTGATGTAGTATTCATTCCACTTTTGGCTTTTGATACTTTTGGAAATCGCGTGGGGTATGGCAAAGGGTTTTATGATACGTTTTTGGCCAGTTGTAAAGCTGATGTGATCAAAATCGGATTGTCCTTCTTTGAGGCTAATGAAAAAATAACAGATTTGTCGCCTAGTGATATTCCATTAGATTATTGTATTACAGCTTCTCAGGTCTATGAATTCTAAGAAAGAGGTATAATGCTTTAGTTTTTTGTCAAACTTTGTAGTATATTAGAGTATATAAGTTTAACAAACCAGCCTCTCCATGCCCCAAAAGGTAGAATTAGTCTGCATCATTGATGATGACAGAGTGTATGTCAATTTAGTCAGTAAAGTTATAGAGCTGAGGAAACTTTCTAAAGAAATCATGATCTTTAAGAATGGTAAAGAGGCTATTGACTTTTTTAAACGACATGCAGACGATGAAACCGTAGTTGAACAGCAAGTTCCTAAAATAATCTTACTGGATCTCAACATGCCCATTATGGATGGATGGGAATTTTTGAAAGAATATACACAGATCAAACCAAAGATTGAAGCTCCTATTGAGATTTTTGTAGTAAGTTCTTCTATTAACCCTCGAGATATTAATCGTGCTAAAGCGATCAAGGAAGTATCCGATTATATCACTAAACCTATTCGACTAGGTGATTTTGAACGAATTTTTAGTAATTAGTTTTTGAAGTATAGTTGTTTTCCGGGATTGAAATCAAGTCAATACATTGATAAACTACTCCTTCGCAAAGGCCTTTTTATTGAAAATAATCAATATAATCACAGCAATAGTAATCGAAGAGTCTGCGACATTAAAAACGGGTTCAAAAAAGGTAAAATACTTACCTCCCCAGATCGGCAGCCATTCTGGGAGAGATCCTTTCCAAAGAGGGAAATAGAGCATGTCTACGACTTTACCATGAAATAAGGTGCCATAACTTCCAGATTCCGGCAAAAAGCTGGCTACGTTCTTGTAACTGTCATCAAAGAACAACCCATAACATACCGAATCAATAATATTTCCCATGGCTCCTGCAAATATGAGTGCAATACTAAGGGTTAGTACTTTTGGACTGTTCTTTTTGACGGTATCCCAAAGCCAATAGCCAATGCCACATATCGCCACTAAACGGAAGAGTGTCAATGCTAACTTGCCATAAGCTCCAGGGATTTTAGCACCCCAGGCCATGCCTTCATTCTCTACAAATAAAATACGAAACCAATCAAAGACTTTGACTTCTTCGCCGAGCATAAAATGCGTTTTGATATATATTTTGGATACTTGATCGATCAATAAGACCAATACAATGATCAGTGTGGCTTTTTTTAGCGACATACGTTCTGTTTTAAATAAACATCGCTATAAAGCAATGTTAAAGACGACAAAAATAGTGTTTTATTTTGATTTTTTATTTGATAATAATGACCTTACCCAGCGTTGTTTCGAATACGAGTTCGTTTCCATCTTCGGTAATTATATGTGTTGATTTTTCCGTATTTGTTACGGTTTTGGAGTTGAAGTTTTTTATATAAGCGGTAATGGTTCCGTTTTTTGCGAGTATTTTGGCATTTCCTGTAAAAGTTTTCAAAGTACTATTAGCTGCATCTGATTTGACGAAAAGATGGCGATAATCTCCCGTTATCATGATCGTTCCTGAAGCCATTTCTATCATCACATCCTTGTTTTTTGGCAGCGTTATAGTCGTCGTAATGGCATGTATTTTATGAGCACTTAATTTGTCATTATGATCATCAAAAGTGGGTTGGAGTACGTCAGCTATGTTGATTTTTTTTGTATCAGATTGATGTGCAATTAGAGTGACTTGATTTTGATACACGCCTTCTGCGATGGTGGATAATTTGAGAATTGAATCGCTTGTAGTCGTAATTTTGAGCTTACTGCTATGAGTTAGTTTGATAGCGAAAGTTGTAATCCCGGTAGCATCAATATGTTTTTCAAAACGGTTT
>CAZYRG010000014.1:1895-5150 GCA_964650425.1 uncultured Flavobacteriaceae bacterium | reverse complement strand
TTTGATAGCGAAAGTTGTAATCCCGGTAGCATCAATATGTTTTTCAAAACGGTTTTGTGCACCTATTAGGGAGGTACAAAAAAAGCAGATGATCATTGCAAACTTCATTTGGTGTTGCATTACAATTCGGATGTGAGCAAAAAACGCTCCTAAATGAGGAGCGTTTTTTTAATTTTCTTGTGAAAAGTTACAACTAACTTTTCATGTTTTTAGCTTCAATACTAAGGGTAGCATGCGGGACTAATTTCAAGCGCTCTTTATTAATTAGTTTCCCGGTCACACGACAAATTCCATAGGTTTTATTTTCTATACGCGTAAGTGCATTCTTGAGATCTCTCAAGAATTTTTCTTGTCGAATCGCTAGTTGCGTATTTGCCTCTTTAGACATCGTTTTACTTCCCTCTTCAAATGCTTTGAAAGTCGGAGAGGTGTCATCAGTGCCATTGTTGCCATCATTCTTGTAAGCACTTTGTAATAGCTCCAAATCTTTTTTACACTTATCCATCTTATCGATGATAATTTCCTTGAACATTGCTAGATCAGCATCGCTGTGACGTACTTTGATATCTGCAGGCATATCTAATATTTTTTTATAACCAATTGTGTTTCTAGATTATCAAACGCTATGGGTGTGCCATTTGTTATGTTCGAAACAAAATCAATTGATTCGGTTAAGGTTTCGGTTTTAATATACGCTTCATTATTGGTTATAGCATCTTTGATTACCTCATGTTCTTCAAAGGTAATAGCAATCTTGTCTGTTACTTCCAATCCACTATCCTTTCGGATATTCTGGATGCGATTGATAAGTTCTCTGGCAATACCTTCTTTACGAAGCTCAGGGGTAATCGTAACATCTAATGCTACAGTGAGCGCACCAGAGTTAGCGACTAACCAACCCTCAATATCTTGAGAACTGATCTCTACATCACTGATGTCCAAATTAATCATTTTATTGTTAATTTCAATGGCTGTAGTGCCTGTTTTCTCTATTTGCGCGATAGTTTCTTGATCAAAATTTTGTATCTCTTTGGCTATCAATTTCATGTCTTTTCCGAAACGTGGGCCTAAATTCTTGAAATTAGGCTTAATTTGCTTTACTAAGATCCCTGAGGCATCATCAATAAGTTCTATTTCTTTAACATTAATCTCATTTTTGATGAGGTTTTCTATAGCCTGTATTTCTTGGCGCTCAGCATCGTTAAGTACTGGAATCATAATGCGTTGCAGTGGCTGCCGTACCTTTATTTTTTCTTTTTTTCGTAAAGAAAGTGCTAAAGAAGATACCGATTGCGCCTTTTGCATTTTGTGTTCTAGTGACTTATCAACAAATTTTTCGTCAAATTGTGGAAAATGTGCCAAATGCACACTTTCGAAAGCTTCTTTCTTGGTCAAATTGGTCAAATCTTTGTATAAACGATCCATAAAGAAGGGTGCAACGGGCGCACTGAGTTTTGCAATTGTGAGTATACAAGTATACAGGGTTTGATAAGCCGCAATTTTGTCTTGTTCATAGGCTCCTTTCCAAAAACGCCTTCTGCATAAACGAACATACCAGTTACTCAGATTTTCTTGAAGAAAATCCGAAATAGCTCTTGTTGCCTTTGTCGGTTCGTAGTCGGCGTAATAACTATCTACTTTTTGTATCAGGGTATGTAGTTCACTCAATATCCAACGATCAATCTCTGGACGATCTGCTAGCGGAATATCCGCTTCTTGATACGTAAATCCATCTATATTGGCATAGAGCGAAAAGAAGGAATAGGTATTGTATAACGTGCCAAAAAATTTACGACGAACTTCTGCAATGCCTTCTGCGTCAAATTTGAGGTTGTCCCATGGATTAGCATTACTAATCATATACCAGCGCGTGGCATCTGGACCGTATTGGTCTAATGTGGTAAAAGGATCTACGGCATTGCCCAAACGTTTGGACATTTTTTGACCATTTTTGTCTAATACCAAACCATTAGAAACAACATTTTTATAAGATACATCATCAAAAATCATGGTAGCAATGGCATGCAGGGTATAAAACCAGCCTCTGGTTTGATCTACCCCTTCTGCAATAAAATCTGCTTGTTTCGCACCAGATTCTACTTTTTCTTTATTCTCAAATGGATAATGCCACTGTGCGGTTGGCATAGAACCGGAGTCAAACCATACATCGATAAGATCGCTTTCGCGTTTCATCGGTTTTCCTGATGGTGATACCAAGGTGATTTTGTCTACTACGTTTTTATGTAAATCAACGTTGTCATAATTATTCTCACTCATATCGCCTACAACAAAATCAGCAAAAATATCGGCTTCTAGGACACCCGCAGTAACTGCTTTTGTCATTTCAGCCTTGAGCTCTTCTATAGAACCAATCAGCAATTCTTCTTTACCATCTTCGGTACGCCAAATTGGCAATGGGATTCCCCAAAAACGAGATCGGGATAAGTTCCAATCATTCGCATTTGCCAACCAATTACCGAAACGCCCTTCGCCAGTGGCTTTGGGTTTCCAGTTGATTTGTTGGTTGAGTGTATGCATACGATCCTTGAACTCGGTCACTTTTACAAACCAAGAATCTAATGGATAATAGAGCACAGGCTTGTCCGTTCGCCAGCAGTGTGGATAATTGTGAACGTATTTTTCTACTTTAAAGGCTTTGTTTTCTTCTTTGAGTCGTATAGCGATTTCTACATCTACGGAACGCTCTGGAGCCTCACCATCGGCGTAATATTCATTTTTGACATATTTACCCGCCAAATCCCCTACGTGTTCGGTGAATTTCCCTTGCAAATCTACCAATGGCACCAAATTATCATTAGCATCTTTTACTAATAATGGCGGCACTTCTGGAGTAGCTTGTTTGGCTACCAACGCATCATCTGCACCAAAAGTAGGAGCAGTATGTACGATTCCCGTACCGTCTTCGGTAGTGACAAAATCTCCGGCAATAACTCTAAAAGCATTTTCGGGATTGTCGTGTGGCAAAGCATAAGGCAATAACTGCTCATACGTGATACCGACCAAATCTGATCCTTTGAATTCGCTTAGGACTTGATATGGAATTTTCTTGTCTTCTTTGCCGTAAGTTGAAAGTGCTGTAGCATCTTCTGCCACGATATATTTTTTGCTAAACTGCTTGCCAACTAGATTTTTTGCTAAAATTACCTGAATCGGTTCAAAGGTATATTGGTTAAAAGTCTTGACTAGGACATAGTCAATCTTAGGCCCAACAGTCAATGCAGTATTAGAAGGCAA
>CAZYRG010000014.1:0-1795 GCA_964650425.1 uncultured Flavobacteriaceae bacterium | reverse complement strand
AGCTTTTTGTCATAAATTTGTTTGAGTATCCACCAAACACTTTCCATGTATTTGGATTTGTAAGTGATATACGGATCATCCATATCCACCCAATATCCTACACGTTCGGTCAGCTCATTCCAGATATCGGTGTAACGCATTACGGCTTTTTTACAAGCGGCATTGTATTCTTCTACCGTGATTTTGGTACCGATGTCCTCTTTAGTAATTCCGAGTTCTTTTTCTACGCCGAGTTCTACAGGCAGGCCATGCGTATCCCATCCAGCTTTACGTTTTACCTGAAAGCCTTTTTGCGTTTTGTAACGGCAAAAAATATCTTTTATCGCCCGCGCCATGACGTGGTGAATTCCTGGTAGTCCGTTGGCAGAAGGCGGTCCTTCAAAAAATACGTACGGAGCAGCCCCTTCTCGAGAGGTCATACTTTTTTCGAAAATGGTTTCTTTCTTCCAGAAATCTAATATTTCTGCTGCTACTTTTGGTAAGTCAAGTCCTTTGTATTCAGGAAACTTTGTGCTCATCTTTTTGGTCTTACATATAAAGCTGCGAAAATAGTGAATTTATCCCATATTTTAGCCTCAATTGTGGGTTAGAACATTATGATAAGGTGTTTAGAAGAAACTAGATCTTATGGGCTTTTAGGAAGTAATCATGATTACTCATAGTATTCCTAATAGGTTTTTTGTATAATAGGGGTTGTAGAAACAAACAGTAAGTGCACCATGGTTACCTACTTTATTTTTTTACTGATTTTTTGAATACTGATATTATCGTATTCCATAAGACCTTTGCTGACATGGTGAAAGGCAAAAAATAAGTTGTTAGTAACTGCGGTAAATTCAAACTCATGTTTTTCCCACTCATCGGTTTTAGTCGTTAGGAATTCAAATGGAAAATATATATCCCCATTTTTATCTTGAATCTGGACTTTTATGTCGTTGTTTTTGTTTTTTGATTTGGAATAAAAGGATACATAATAGCGATTGTTTTTCTTAACATGTATTTTTTTGACACTTTGAATATCCCAGTAATTAGCTCCCAATTTAATTACATCAACCCGCATAGCGCTTCCTCCTTCATATGGAGTTTCCTTGTTTAATTGAAATTTAACTTCTTCACCCTGTTGTGTTCCAAAATTGTTCCAATGCGTATAACCTTGTTCAAAGTCTCCATTGTCTATTGCTTCCACAACTTTCGTTTTACGCTTATCTTTTATAGAAGCTATTTTTTTTCTTATTATAGGAATTTCTTTGATTATTAGGTTATCAATATAAAAGTGCCCTTTATTTGGGAACTGCAGGGATAGGTGTAAGCTATCTTCTTTTGCAACGGTATGCCAACTATACACTTTCCATTTCTTGGTTGTTGTTAAGGTCTTTTTAGTTTTGGTTTCTTTTTCTACATATGCCAAATTCATTTAGTGGAGAGTCACTTTTTGCTAGGAGACTTATTTCGTAGTTTGTGCCCTTTTTTGATGGGAATATTTGATAACATTGTACATCCCAAGGTTTGCGCCCTACAGCAGTAACATCAACCTTGAGGGCGTGTTTACCAATTTGTTTGTTTTTTGTATCTGTTGTGAAAGTGGCCTCAGAAATACCCTCCGATAATGGATTCCAATGAATAAGTTGATCTTCAAAACCTCCATTTTTAATGAGATTTTGTTCTTCTTGACCAAAGATAGCTGTAATAACTAGGAAGAATGAGATTAAGAAGGCTTTATTCATCGTTTTATTTTTGGTTATAAAATAGCAACTTATATGATAAGCGTATTCAAAACAGTAATTTTTCGGTTAAA
>CAZYRG010000013.1:0-27380 GCA_964650425.1 uncultured Flavobacteriaceae bacterium | reverse complement strand
AACAATTGCATTTGGCCATCGATTTGATTCCACCAAAAACAGTAGCAAAAAACCCGATGTTTTATGAGAGTATTGTGCGATTGTCAGTATTTGCATTTGGCTTTTTAGTAATGATCATTGGAGGCGCGCGTTTGTGTTGGCTCACCTTTGTTTTTGAACAAAAATCAGCTACGCTAGAGATTCCTTTAGGATACATTTATTTAGTAGTACCCATCAGTGGATTGTTAGTCTGCTATTATGCTATGAATACCTTAATCGAAACACGAAAAAAACTAAACGCCTAACAAAATGAATCTTACAGAAGTATTAATATTAGTTTTTAGTTTTTTAGTTTTTCTTTCGTTGCGCGTTCCTATCGCATATGCTATTGGGTTGTCAGGTTTACTGACCTTGGTCGTGGCGATGCCATTTTTGCCTTCGGTGACCACCTTGGCGCAGCGTATGGCAACTTCCTTAGATAGTTTTACACTTTCTGCTATTCCATTTTTTATCCTTGCTGGTCAGGTTATGAATCGTGGTGGGATCGCAGTGCGACTTATTAATTTTGCCAAAGCGATTGTTGGACCATTACCAGGTGGATTAGCCTTTGTAAATATTGTTGCTTGTATGCTTTTTGGAGCAATTTCTGGATCTGCAGTAGCTGCGGCATCGGCAATTGGCGGCTTTATGAATCCAATGATGGAAAAAGAAGGCTATGACAAGTCTTTTAGTGCCGCAGTAAATATTACCAGCGCCACTACAGGATTGATTATTCCTCCGAGCAATGTATTGATTATTTATTCTCTCGCTAGTGGGGGAGTTTCCATTGCAGCCTTATTTATTGCTGGATATTTACCAGGGATTTTGATTGGATTAGCCCTCATGTTAGTGGCAGGGATCTATTCAATTTATAAAAAATATCCAACTGAAAAGATGGTTGGGGTCAAAGAGTTTTTCAAAAGATTTATTGATGCGTTTCCTAGTTTGATGCTGTTAGTTGTTGTAATAGGAGGTATCGTAGCTGGGATTTTTACTGCGACAGAAGCGTCCGCTATTGCCGTGATCTACACTTTCGTTTTGGCATTTGCGTATAAAGAAATTACGGTAAAAAGTATTGCGCCTATCTTGCTAGAAACGGTAAAAACTTCTGCAATTGTATTGTTATTGATTGCCACGTCAATTGCCATGTCTTGGGTAATGTCGTATGAGAATATTCCGCAAGAAATCAGTAATGCGTTGCTAAGTATTAGTGATAACCCGATTGTCATTTTGATTATCATTAATCTTATTTTGCTATTTGTAGGAGTATTTATGGATATGACACCTGCAGTATTGATTTTTACACCGATATTTTTACCCATTGTAACCGATTTGGGAATGAATCCAGTACATTTTGGGATCATCATGATCATGAACTTGTGTATTGGTTTATGTACACCTCCAGTAGGCTCTGTGCTCTTTGTAGGCTGTAGTGTAGCGGAGTTGAGTATACAGAAGGTCATACGTCCGTTGATGCCGTTGTTTCTAATTATGATCGCGGTATTGATGCTAGTGACCTATGTGCCAGAAATTACATTATGGTTGCCGCGATTGTTTGATTTGTAAAGAAGAATAGTTTTTTTGTTCAAAATGATGAAGATATAATAATTAAAAAACGCTCGGAGCACTAAGCTCCGAGCGTTTTTTAATTATTAACTATTTTTTTAAAAACTACTTTTTCAAGAACTTTATTGCAGCTGCCGCATTACCTTCTTTATCTTGTAATCTCAAAAAGTACATCCCAGCGGGTAACTGATCAATGTTAATCTTTTTAGATACGTTCGCCTCTAAAGCGATATTAGAAAACACTTGCTTACCCAATAGATTGTAAATCGTTGCATTTGCGTTGATGTTAAGTCCATTTATGGCAATTTCGTTTTGCGCTGGGTTAGGAGTGACGAATAATTGCTCTTTAATCGCGTCAAAAGGGTTTGTAGATAGTTGACAATCAGCGAGCGTTTCTGATTGATTTAAATTTGTGGCGTTAGCCTCAGTCACACTAGGGTTATACATAACAATTCTATCAATCAAGTGATGTTTAGAACGTCCAGAAATTTGAATCGTATATATTCCTGCATTGTCAAATTCTGCAAATACCTGGTGTGGATCATTGTCATTTGTAGATGATCTCCAAGTCCATTCGGTTGTTCCATTTAGATAAACTTTCATCCAGCCATCAGCACTTGCTCCCTCAGCTATTGGGGTTTTACCAGATCCTTTGGGATATACTTTGTCTCCATTAGATTCTCCAAAGAAATCATCTGCATCAGGGATCTTTAACCAGCTGTCATTAGCTTCTGTTGGATTTGTTCCTTCTCCTACTCTAGACCTCCATTGGAAACGGTACTTCCCTGGTGTGTTAATTTTTATTTTCGCTGAAATAATACCCGCTCCAGGATTGTTAAAATTATCTGAGCCTGTCCACTCTATGTAATTATCACCAGAGAATCCAGATTTTGCCGTGCTAAATTCCCAAGCTGTTCCAGAAATATCCAATCGCTCTATTTCAATGACCGCTAATCCATTTTTTTCTTCCAAGTCATAATCACAATTGCTAGGTGTTGTTGAGACCTGCTTAATGTAGCAGCTTTTCTTTACATTTGGAATAGGATCACCGCCAAAAGCATTGTTATTACAAGGAGTGTCAGAAGATACATTTCGCAAAAAGGTAAACGTGCCATTAGCTCCGTAGGCGATATCCACGGTTCCAGTAACGTTCACGGTTCCGTCTTCGTCAGTAGCAAAGGTATAGCCATCAGGTCCGCCAGAGGGTGGAGGTGTTGTACCATCTTTTAAAACAAGAGCTACCCAATCATTAGTAGAATCGGGTGCTGTTAGGTTATTACCAAGTGTTTGCGCAGCTGTTAATGCGCCTCCCGCTCTTGGGTTGTACCACTGCACTTTATAACCATTGTTTGCTCCCTGTACCGTAATAGCAGTGGTTCCTCCATTAGGTCGGTATATAGCATATACCTCACCTGCCTTTGCAAATACATAATCATTCCCATCAGAGGTTACGCCATCAGAACTTACCATATCAATCATATACGATTGTAAATAGTTGTTAAAGAAAGCTAAGGCATGACCTCCGTCTTTGTACTTGTCACCTCGTTTTCTGTGGTCATTACCATTAATGTCACCATCATCATCGGTATAGCCACTGTAATACTCTACGCCAGCACCACCTGCTAATAATGTTCCCCAAAGTACTTCATCTCTTATTCGTTTGTCCGAAACTCGAACACCCTCACCAGCGCTACCTTGCTCATCATTGGCAACGATCCATTTCTTTCCTGCATTTCTGGATTTTTCTAACCATTTTCGAACATCATTATGAACTTTAGTTTTATCCGTTTGTATAGAGGCTCCAGTTAAATCAGATTTATTACCCAACAAAGGATCGTATTTTAGATCGTGCTGATTTGGATAGGTGTGGATAACAATATTATGATCGTAAGGGTCTAGATCTTTGATATAAGAAGCTGTAGCTATTGCAACAGCATCCTTTAACGTGGTTTCTTCTGTTAAGTTCCAATTCATGGCAAGGTGATGACTAAATCTAGCGATCAGTTCTCGGTAATACAATTTTCGTTGTCTTCCAAAATTATCACCATCCATCAAATTGTCATTTTCGGTTTCCATGGTTTTAAAATGAAGATACATGCCTTTTTTATCAGCGTACTCCATTACTTTTTCCCATTGTGCCAGTTTTGAAACATCAAAACGATCTTTATTGACCTTATTCCATTGCTGACCTTGCCCTGTATTTCCATACTCATTTAGCGAAACACTAAGAGTATGAGGAAAAACGGCACCACCATCTCCGTTAGTATTCCAAGTTAGGAAAGATAGCACATTAGCACCCTCTCCTGACAAATAATTAATCATTCCTAAAATCTCTGTTCCTTTACCATTACCCCAAGTATAGGAGCTCGCATCACTCGCAACATAATCCTGCTGATGGGGTTGCCAAGTTTTACTACCGACTTTGTTCAATGTGTTCTTGTAGTTTGGTGTTGCATCGAAGTCTACATAGTTAAAAGCATTTTCTGGAGAATCTGCCCCTGCTTTTACAAACCAATCTCCATTAGGATTCTCTGGATTCGTTCCTGAGTATCGCAGGTAATGTTCTCCAACATATTGTAGCATTCCTTTATCTTTTGCACGATGATCACGGCCCGATTTATTGGATTCTGCAATGTTAAAGGAACCAGTATCGCCATCCATAAATCCAGCAGAAGATCCTCCACTTTTTATAGCAATATCATCCCCTGATTTAAAAGAAGCAGTCCAGTTCCAAGTACCTGTTTTGCCAGGCGAAAAATGTACTTTCCATACGTTTCCAGAATTACAACCAGAGTCTTGTGCATTTTCACAACCTGCATAATATCCTGGAATAGTATACGAACTAGATCCATTAGTGAAGGTTACATCCAAACGATAATCCGTAAATGGATTTGGATTCGCACTTTCTGAACTATTGGGTCCTGTAAAAGAGAGCGTGACTTTGTGCCATCGTTGAAGCTCTCCAGAAACTGTTTGAGCGTTAATAGCAAAAGAAAAAACTATAAGTATTGCTGCGAGTGTTGATTTCATAGGTACTTTTTTATAGTCGGACAGCTGTTTGTATGATGTCCAACAGTTGGTTTAAAGCTATTTAGTTACATAATGATTGTAGTATAATCGCTTTTTTAACGATTATATAAGCAAACTAGTATGTTTCTGAGGTGCTAAAATGTTAATTTTTAAGAGGTTTTCGATGTTTGTATCAAATATGTCGTTGAAGGGAATTGAAGCTTGTTTTATAGGAGGTAATAGCATCCAATAGAGTATTTTTCGAGCGCTAAATTTTTTGATGTAGCGTTTGTGATTTAAAGCTTCTTATTGTCGTTTTAAAAATTATAGAATGTGTTAGTTGATAATGATTTAGTTTTCTTGATTTAGTAGGCCGATCATCTTTTTTAATGCTAGTGTGGCTTCTTTCATAACGGGTAATAATGGCCAGATATGAGGCATACCTTTGCCTAATATTATTTCGGTATCAACTTGAGCATTTTTTAGTTTTTGGACAAGTCGTTTTTGATCAGGGTAGGTGATGTCATTTTCTGCTAAAAATAAGATTGTTTTAGGAAAGTCATGAAAATCACCATGGATTGGAGAAATCATTTCGTTGTCTAAATCATTCGCTAAAGCACACATTTTTTTGGCACTTAACACTCCTGGTTTTGATAGCATAGGATCTGTTTTGTCGATGGCATCAATTTCCGAATTGGTCATTGTTGCGTCCAGTACTGGCGAAATCAGTATAAGTTTTGCGGGTAGAGGTGTTTTTTCTTGAAGCAATCGTTGGGTTAAAGCAGTTGCTAGTGTACCACCAACAGAGTCGCCTAGTAGCACAATTTCTTGTGGATGGTATTTTTCAGTAGCTTGACGATACACTTCATCTAAATTTTTAGAAATTTCGTCAATTTTGCTTTCCGGGGCTTTTGGATAATCGCAGAGCCATATGGTATAATTGGTTTGTTGATGAATTTGTTTGATACTATCCCAATGGTGTTTGGCCGGACCAGAAATAAAGGCCCCACCATGAATAAATATCAATAACTTATTAGAATCCTGTTCTTGTGGTATTTCTGTAACAATTGTTTTGGAGATTTTGAATTGTAAATAATTAATTCTCTTGAAAAAGTTCTTTTTAGGGTGATGAACATCCTCTTTTCTCAGCTTCTTATAATCAATAGGGTCTTGACCAAAAGTCTTTTTTAACCCTTTTAATTTGAGAACAAATAGGGTGAGGTGATAGGTGAAGCTTTTTGTCATGAATATTTTATCGATGTATTACAGAAATGTCTTCTGGGCTTTAATTTTTTTAGTTCGAGTAGCCATTGCTATAGTATGAGAATTACCTGATTCAAGAAAATAAAAAAGCAGCTAATTATTACGACTAGCTGCTTTTGAAAATAAATTGTTTAGCAATACGCTAATAATTACTTTCGTACTTCTTTGATGATTTGCAAAGCAGCTTTTACATCTTTTTCCAATTGCGCATAATTTTGATCTGCCAAAATTTGTTTGGAGATCAGTTTTGATCCCATACCAACGCAAGTTACTCCAGCATCAAACCAACCTTTGAGATTGTCTCTTTCTGGGGAAACGCCACCTGTAGGCATAATGCTTGTCCAAGGTTGTGGTCCTTTGATTCCTTTGACAAAATTAGGGCCGTAGATGCCACCAGGGAATAACTTTACAATTTCGCAACCTAATTCTTCGGCACGTGCAATTTCTGTTAGTGTAGCACATCCTGGAGACCAAGCAACTTTTCTGCGATTACAAACAATAGCAATATCTTCTCTCAGTACGGGTGTTACAATAAAATTTGCGCCTAGCTGCATATATAGTGATGCTGCAGCTGCATCGGTTACAGAGCCTACACCCATGATCATTCCAGGAAGTTCAGCAATAGCATATTTTGTTAATGCTGCAAAGACTTCATGCGCAAAATCTCCTCTAGCGGTAAATTCTAGAAGTCGTGCACCACCATCATAACACGCTTTTAATACTTTTTTACTTAATTCTATATCACTATGAAAGAACAAAGGAACCATTCCCGTCTCTTCCATAACTTGTGCGACCTCAATTCTTGAGTATTGTGCCATAATTTTTTTCTTTGTGTTTATTTTAAAATAAAAATAGCCTTTTTTATCTTGCTACTCTACCAGATGCATCTCCGCTCATCAGTTTTTCTACTTCGGCTACTTTTGCTAGGTTTGCATCTCCTTTGATCGTATGTTTCAAACAAGAAGCAGCAACAGCAAAGTTTAAGGCGTTTTGATCATCTTCTGGATATTTTAGTAATCCATAAATTAATCCCCCCATAAAAGAATCACCTCCACCTACGCGATCTACAATATCAGTAATTTGGTATTGCGGAGAGGTGTACGTTTTTTCCCCATCATACATAATACCTGCCCAGGTGTTATGAGAGGCAGAAATAGATCCTCTAAGTGTAGTGATTACTTTTTTGGCTCTTGGAAATTTTTCCATCATTTGCTTACAAACCGATAAGAACGATTCTGCTTTTACATTGTGTCCTTCCAGAGTGATGTCTAATCCTTCCGGCTTAATGTCAAAATGTTTTTCAGCATCTTCTTCATTTCCTAAAATGATATCACAATATGAGGTGAGTTCTGTCATAATTGCTTCACGATCTCCGCCGTACTTCCAAAGCTTTGCACGGTAGTTCAGGTCTGTAGAAATGGTAATTCCCATTTCGCTTGCCACCTTTACGGCTTCTAGACATGCATCCGCAGCTCCTTGCGAGATGGCAGGGGTGATACCAGTCCAGTGGAACCATTCTGCATCTTTGAATACTGCTTTCCAATCAACCATTCCAGGTTTGATTTCACTAATAGCAGAATGCGCTCTATCATAGACCACTTTACTTCCTCTACTTACCGCACCTGTCTCCAAAAAATAGATTCCTAAGCGATCACCACCGTATATTATTTTATCAGTACCCACACCTCTTTTTCGCATTTCCATCAAGGCACATTCTCCTATATCGTTTTCGGGTAAACGCGTAACAAAATCTACAGGGACGCCATAATTGGCCAAGGATACAGCAACATTGGATTCTCCACCACCATATACTACGTCAAAGTTATTGGCTTGCGAGAATCTTAAATAACCTGGAGGTGCTAATCTTAGCATGATTTCTCCAAATGTAACTACTCTTTTCATTAAAAGTTTTATTTAAATATTAGACGAATTTCTAAAAAGAAGTAAATATAAGCTTAATCAATAATTTTACCACCCTGTTATGACGGTATTTGTGATATTTTTTGATGAATAATTTAGTTGCTTTTCTGATGTCAAAAATCTTACTTGATTTTTACAATCAATTTGTCCATATCAGCGACAGAATTGTAGAAAAGAAGATGGATTTTCTGTAATTTATTTTATAGTATATTTGTGCTTTAGAAAATTGTCTATAAACGCACTACCCCTAAAACTTGTATTAGTTATTTTATGAGAAAAATAGGAATTTTCACAGCTCTTATCTTGGGGTTTTTAGTTGTACAAAAGAAATCAATCTCATCACAAATATTGATTATGAATTTGAGACCTCTTATCAAAATAATGGTTTTGTAAAAGATTCTCTGTTTACCATAGTAATATTAAAATCTGAAAGTACCGATTATCCTGGATTCGAATATTTTTTGAAATATGATATTACCCAGGGAGAAGGGTGTTTTGTTGACGATAATGGAATAACAATTCCGGCAGAAGAAGATTATCAGTTGAATCTTGAGTTGGACTATACAAACAATTGGAAGTATGTAGGGACAGCTTCTGGAACGCATCGCATAACAATGTTTGCTAGAGATGAGGCTATTTTTGAAATTCGGTGATGATGATCGGTGAAATGAAGATTGTCTATAATATTTAAAAAATAGAAGAATTTATTATATTTAAAGAAAGAATAACTGCAAATGAGTATTGTCGGGAAATTGTACGTAGATGGTAAAGCGTTTAATATGCTTTCTTATAGCATGCGTTTCTATCAGTCAAAAGATATTGCAGGACAACCTCGGGGTAGAGTCAATGGTGGATTGATTGAATTAAAGATAGAGGCACATAGGGATCATATTTTTCATCATTGGGCTGTAGCTCCCGAAATGATGAAAGATGTAGAAATTGTTTTTTCGCCAGTAACTCGGATTTCCCAAAGTAGAACGATCAAGCTCTACGATGTCTATTTAGCAAGAATTGCAACCTGTTTTGATAATTATAGTGTTAGACCTATGAGCTATACATTAGTTTTGTCTCCTGGGATTTTGGTCGATGGTCATGTTATATTCAAAAAACCTTGGCATATTACAGATTTGGAAAGCGTACAAAGCGCAAATACTGATCAAGAAACAACTACCGAACAATTATCATTTGATATTGATCCAGAAATAGAATAGCTATGGGAATTTTAACGCCGCTGGGAGTACCGGATTTTAATGGTACTTCTTCCAAAGATTATATTAAATTAAAATATACCGTATCAGGACAGCCAGCCGATAAAGTAGAACTGGAATTACGAAAAGGGTCAGAAATCTTTTTTTCTGCCACTATTGAAGATGCTGCTATGTTGTCTGTAGGAATCCATGAGTATCGTTGGGATGGATTTGATAATCATGGGGTTTTAGATACAGCTTTTCTTACGTCAAATAAGTTTAATTATTTAAGTCGGATTTATTGTAAAGGCAAAACGAAGTTTAAAACAATCCCTTTTTCTGGAAGTTATGAAAAAGTGAACTGGGTGGATGTAAAGATAGATAAACCGTTATCGCGCATTGATGTTACCCTAAGAGTTAATTTGATAGATGGAGGGAGTAAAGGGCTTAAATGTTCAACAAGAAGTGTTGGTAGAAATTCTAGATTATCAAAAACGGTAAACGACTGTCCTTGGGATGATATAGATCAGCAAGCAATTATTAATGAAAATAAACCACCGATCAAGAAGCGTACAAAGACATTTGACGAATTAAAAGAGATGGTTCTAGATGGAATAAATACCTATTGGAGCAGGAGATATACAAACACAGGGGGTACGATTCATAAAGAGAAAAACTGGGAGGTTATCGTTACGGCTATTAACGAAAAAGATTCCGAGAAAAGTTTGGATGATATCCCATTAATTTATAATACAAATAATTCTTGGTCTAGGTCAGGAAATACTGGAGGGAGTTATGATGACGGTAATTGGGATGATGAAGTCATGGGGTTATTGCCAAATGGGTCAGTGCAACGAGTTTCTTATAATGTTGGTTACATTTTATTCGATGATTGGAAGGATTTAAATAAAAATCGTCAGCTATACAAGCAGAAAGGATGGAGATATTATGATGAAGCCATAGAGACAGAAGATTTTAAAGAAACTGCAGCTCACGAAATAGGGCATGAAATTTTACAAGCATTTGGAGGAACAGTTTATTCTTGGCAGCATAAAGGAAGCTCTTATTATCTGCCGCAGGATGAAAAACCTTTAGGAAATGAATCTTTTAAAGAAGAATATATAAACATAGACTTTATGGAGGAAACTAAAGGAGAGAAATATCCAAAAAAAGGTGAAGAAGTGGATTTGATGAAATATTATCATCAAAATAAAGATATTAAAAGTAGAATAGTGGCAAATGCAAAGGATGTTTTAGGTCTAGTATGGTTGTCAAAAGTTAATCTTAAATGAATATTAAATTTTGTTTTATTGGATTTATAGTATCGTTATGTTTCAATTGCAAAAAACACATAAATACTCATATTAGTGGTTATGTATATTTAAATGATACAATTCCAGCAAAAACCTACGAGATTGGAGGATATATCCAGTTTTCTCCTAGAGATTTAAAGTATTTTTCAAGAACCGATGTTCATTTTACAGAGAATGGTTTATTTAGCTTTGAAATCAATAAAAATAGCACAAAAGAGGATAAAGAATTTGCAGTAATTATTAAGAAAAAAGGGTATCAGCCAATACATAAATATGTAAATTTATTAGAAAATAAGAAAATTCACTTGGATACTATCTTTTTAGAACCTTTTGCTAAGTAGTAACGCTTATTCTAAAATCACACGTTTCGCTAACTTTTGATTTAATCGAACAAAATACACACCCTTTGATAACTTGTTAATTGAATGATTTTTACACTTCCAGAAAGTAGTTTTTTTGCCTAATATGTCATAGACTTCCCCATCCGCATTTTTGGATAAGTAAAAGTTTCCATTGTCGTTCGGTACGGGATATATGTTGTTGGTATTTGTAGTCTCATCAAAATTGGGATTGGACAAGGTGCTAGCATATTTGCTGTATGCATTGATACGTGTTTCAGAAACGCAGAATTCATCGAACCAAGCAAAGATATCTTCTGTTGGGGCATAATCACTCAATTCGGACGCTCTAAAAAAGGCAGATATTAATACCCTATTGATGGTAATATTTTTTTAATTGGGTGCTGGTAATTTTTGAATACAGAAGATTAAACCCGCTTTATGCATTAGAACTTCGTTATGAAGCTTGAAGATGCAATAAATACGGTTGTTTTCTTAATTTTAGCATAGCACCGCTCTGGTGAAAATAAAAAACAAAGCGAAGCATCTGTATTTGCAGTAGCTTCAAGATGTAATAGATTTTCTAATGCATAAAGCGGGTTAAATAAACAATTTTGATCAAGTGGATTCTTATATATCACCTCGAGCACTTTTTTTATTGTATTATAAATGGATCTCGACTGCGTTCTATCAGAGAAAAAAGAACAGGTTTTCTTAATTCTAAATTCTGTTAATCATCAACCACCTCGATAGGATGTTCAAAATAGATTTTTTTGTTTAATTGTGTCAGAATTCGGTTTTCTTTTTGATTTTCCTCTAAATCTGGATCATAAAAAGAATGTCGTTCATTAAAGAAGCCGCGGAGTGTGTCTTTGCCAGTGCGTTTGGGTTTCCAGTAAAACATCACTGTTTTTTTTTGATCAGCTACTGGTATGTTTTTGGATAAGGTATGAGGTTGTTTTTGTGTGGCTAGGTCAGAAATAGTTCGTGTTGGGATTCCTTCTTTTTCTTCGGGATCACGTGCCAGATTTGAAAAATCAGATGTAAAATTTTGTTGGGTATAATCCTCAGGAATGACAACACTCACCTGGGTAGAATCTGTGTTTTTAAAGGCAGAGACTTCCGTCTGAAAATAACAAAATATAGAATCCGAAAGTGTTAGTTTGCTTTTGTCAAAACGTTGCTTCATGCTAACTCCTTCTGTCAATGTATCTCCGGAGGGCAACATAACCCATAGCTGATTGGTGTGCTCTTTTCCATTAATGATTTTATATTCTTTGACAAAATGTAAGTTCCCAGCTTTGTCATAATTTTTCCAAATGCCGACCTTCTTTTCTTGCTTATTTAAGACACCTTTATGACTTATAATTCCATTTGGATAAAAACCCTCATAATATAGCTGTCCATTTGGTAATTGTAAATTCTTTATTTTTAGTTTGTTTTCTTGATTGTTGCTGAAATAATAGATAGTATCCTTTGTTTTGCCATCTGTATAATTGGTTTTGAAAGAAAGTACTCCATTAGGGAAGTAGCCTACAAATTCTCCTTGTTTTATAGCGTCTTTATCTATGAAATATTCATGTTCAATATTTCCATTTTCATAACGAGTGGTTATCTTTAGATGTTCTTGCTTACATCCAATAATAACAGTTAGCATAATGCAATACAAAAAGTACCGAAACATTGGTTTAATATTTTTTTGTGATTTGCACTTCCACACGTATAGAGGCATCAGAGCGGTTGACTTGATAAGTAGAGTCCTTTTGAGCTTGCTCGTATCCTTGTACTTCTTTTCGATAGCCGTTATAATGTTTGTTGCTCACCGTTTCGATATATTTAGCTTCAAAATTATAGGTAACGGTGTCTTTTGGTGTTTCTATAGGGATTGAAATATCATTGCTATCGTTACTTTTTTTAACTTCGTTATCTAAACCTAATGATTCATTGATCTTGGTAGATAGGTTCAATAGTACTCTAAAATCATAGGCAAAATTGTAAACTGATTGCATCACATCTGCAGTTATTTGTTTGAAAGTACTATTAAATTTACGAACCCCAGGATCGCCCCATAGGTCTTTGGCACCATTTCTTTTGCGATCGCTTTTGATCCCATCCATACTTGGGTTGTTTCCCCACCAGGGTTCAAAGGCCGCATTGTTCATCAACTTGTCATACCAATTTGGTTCCTGGGTTTCATTGTTGTGACGTAGGCTGTGGTATATATCCTGCCATTTGCAGATAGCACTATTCCACTTATAGAATTTCCGAGAGTTTTTAGGGTATTCGCAAAGTTGCCCGTCTTCTTTTCCTGGATAACCTGGGCCACCATACTTGAAGGTATCCCTTTTTTGGCAATGCTCAATAATTATTTTACCTGTTATAATACCATTTTTAGAAGAAGAAGGCTGGTACCTTATATTGCGTATACTTGATGTTCTAGGAATGGCCGATTTAAAAGCCATACTTCTAGTGAGATTGCCCATTTTTGAATGGACTTTTTCTGCAACCTTATGCTCTAATTCATAAGGTGTATCACAGGATTCTGCGATAACAGTGGTTAATTCTTTTAAAGAATTTTCCATAACATCTAGTAATTTTCTCGAACTATCTTTGTTCATGGTGTTATAGCGTTTTGTATAAAAAGAAACGAAGTGTTGCTAAAATACAAAGAATTTGAGAGTTTCATCCCGTTTGCGGTTTTTCAACCTGGATTATGCAGTAGAACTTCGTTATGAGAGACAAAACTGCAATAAACACTAGTATTTTCTTGATTTTGGCATAGCATCGCTACGGTGAAATCAAAAAATACAGTGTAGCGATAGTGTTTACAGTAGTTTTGTTTCGGAATAGATTTTCTACTGCATAATCCAGGTTCAATAGGCAGCGAATATGCTAAAAACACCAAAAGCTATTCATTGGTAGAATAGCTTTTGGTATTTGTATAGTATCTGCGTTATTACTTCAAAATCACGCGTTGCGGCGCATTATCATCCAGTTGAATAAAATAGATGCCTTTGCTGCTGTAAGAAGCTAACTGAATCTTTTTTCCAGATCCTGACAGTAATTTTTTCCCCAGTAAATCGTACACTGTCCAATCAGCAGACTTACTAAGATTAAAGATACCATCGCTACTAGGCACAGGGTAGATAGCATTAGTTATAGCGTTGTCATTAAAATTTGTATTAGACAAGGTGCCACCTCCAGCATACTTGCTGTATTCATTGATTCGAGTTTTAGAAACGCGGAATTCATCAAACCATGCAAATATATCTTCTGTAGGTGCGTAATCATTTATATCAGAACCTCCTAGAAAGGCAGATATTAAGAGTCGATTAATGGTAATATTTGGTCTAGTTGGATTTTGATAATTATTAAAGACAGAAGCATTCATAACATCATAATTACTTCCATCTACCCATCCTTCAAATAACCCATTATTTTGCCCATTACTTTCAAATTTGTAATGTAGCTCAATGTTGTGCCACCCTTTAGAAGCGAGATAAGATTGGTATTCGAAATTACAGATTCCTGAACCATCTTTGGTTTTATTTCCCCAAAATCGTTCTTCATCTGTAGGACTCCAATCCGGGCCATTAGGCACTTCCATATAAAATTGGATACTACCTCCTTTTCTCCACATAATGCGTCCTTTCCAAGCATCTTGATTCATCTCAGATCGCTCCATGTCAGATGTATTTAAACTGGTGCCTCCTAAACTTGGAAGCTTACCACCGCATTTGTCAAATTGGAAATTATCACTGAATTTTATCCAATACGACAGATAAAGATCTTCTGATTGGTAAAAATTGTCTTTGAATGTATTCATTAATGGAATACGCATATCGACTCCAGAATCTGCTGTTTTTAATTTTCCTTTTGGGAAGCGTACTTTCAGCGATTTTCCTCCAGGGTTTACACTTTCATTAGGATCAATATAGGCGCGATCAGTATCGGGAGTTCCTCTATCAAAACCTTTACTGTAGGCTATAGGAAAATCACTCTTTAATTCATCATGTGAATAAGAACCTGAACTTAGATTATCAAAACTCAAATGGTATACATCTTGAGCTGAGCCAATGCCACATAAAAACAGGGCAAGTAGTAAAGGGATGGTTGGTTTCATGTTGGTTTTTTAAAATATTAAATTTTATTTTATAATTATTGGGGTCGCTACGCTATTCGCAGATTGAATAAAATACATGCCAGATCGTAAATCAGCAACATCAATCTTTATAGTATTCGCAATACTATTATCGGTGTTTACGGTTTTGATCTTTTTTCCAACAACATTATAGATAGCAATGCTTTTTGTAGAAACTGGAATATTTTCTATAGTAACCGAAACACTTGCAGGGTTCGGATATGCGATTAATGTGTTGATTTCGTTTCCAAATTGATCAACTGCGAGACTAGATTCTTTTATGATCACTTCATAAGTTGTTTCCGTAGCTAAGCCTTCAGTATCAAAAGCTCTAGCACCAATTTTGTAGGTGCCAGGTGCTTCGGGAGTCCATTGTGTTTCAAAATCAGGACCTGTTCTATCTTGATTATAATATTGATCATTAATTTTGAAATTAACGCGATCCAAATTATTGTCAGGGTCAGAAGCATTAGCTCTCAGGGTAATAGTTGAGCCCATTTCAAATTCTTGTTGATTTTGACTTGGATTGGTCAATGATACCGTCGGCGCTTGATTTGGTGTGGTTGTAGTGCCTCCAGTAACAGCATCACAATTGGTCCATACTTTGAAATCATCGAAATAAGAATAATCTGTATTCGGAGAATGCCACCACTTATCATCTCTGCTTCCGCCACGATAGGTGTGCATGATAATATTGTTAATTTTAACATTGCTCTTTCCAGCCAATCTATACATGATATTGTTTTGATCAAGAAGCTCTTTCCCGTCAAGATACATTTTTAACTTTCCATTGGATTGACCAGGGGTATTTAATTTGATGTATTGTTTTACGGTATACCATTTGTCTTTTTCTAGACCAGAAAAAAACCGAATATCCCCACCACAATTACTTGTTCTATTTGGTAAGTATGGATAGACAATTAAATAAGGTGTTTGTGTATGTGCAACATTACTTCTCCACATCAAGCGCATGGTGAATGAATTATCAATGTTATTTTGGTTCTTAGTACACCCAACAGCCAATGGTTGGCTAAGCGTAGTAGCTCCAGCTAATCCAGGGAGTTTTCCGCCAGTAGCCCAAGTAAAATTTTTATCAAACTTCACTTTATATTCTAGTATTGCTTCCTCTACACCTGGAAAAGAACTGTCAAATATAAACCCACCGGTTACAGCGCCAGCATCATTTTTGAGATATTCTGCTCTTAACTCCCCATTGATTGCACGATTATCTTGTGGCCATCCTGAGCTAATTCCTCTAAGCTGACCTGGGCGACCTCCAACATTCTGAAAATCATTTTTGGCCATACTTTCTGTATAGGATTTGTTTTGTCCATTGTATTGGTTAAAATTCTGCTCGAAGATGAGATTAGAATTTTGACAATCCTGTGCGAAAGTTATAGAAGCACTTAGTAATAAAAGTGCTGCAGTAAAGAGTCTATTTATAACTATAGTTTTCATAATAGTTGGTTTTTGAAGTGCAAAATTACTTTAAAAAAAACAGGTATTTGTTTTAAGAAAAGCGATTTGTATCCTTAAATTTGACCTTTTGTCGAAACGTTATCGCTTTATTTTTAGTTTATAGAGGCCATTATGGAGCCCTCAATCACTTCACTTTTAATTTTGATAATATACATTCCTTGCGCCAAGTTAGTAACATCAACACCTTGAGTTCCTAATAGTACATTCTCACTTCTAGAGACTATTTGACCTTGTAATGTCATTATAGCAACAGAAACAGGCGCATTGTTAGGAATTCCAGAGACATAAAAACGTTCCTGTACTGGGTTAGGGTATAAGGTTACACTATCCAATTGATTAAATTCTGAAGTAGATAGTGTGCTACAAGCAATAATATTCCATTCTGGGCAAGAAGGTACTATGGCTGCAATTGTTCCAGGGTAATCAGGGTCTCCCTCATGGAAATGTGGAGAACTAGAATCTCTTCTATTACCCCAGAAATGAATTTCGGATGGAGTTCCTTGTTTTCTCCTAGCCGACGGGATCGTAGTTTTATCACCAAAATTGAAGTCATTATCAAAAATAGCGTTGCGATAACCACTATTATCAACGCCTCTATCAAGAAAGTCAATTCCAGAAGCGATAATATTGGAACCATCTCTATTAAAGGTGTTGCCATAAATGAACGTATCAATCCCTTTGGCATCTATAAAAGCGTCTCCACTATTTTCTCCAGATATTCCTTTTCCAGAAAATGTGCTATTTCGAACAATAGTTCCAGAGGTACCTTCTTTTATGTCTACTCCTTCTGCTCGGACATCAGGTCCGATGGTGCATCCTTCTATGATGTTGTTATCTGATTTAGGACTATATTGGCTATGTTGATTTTTTGATGAACCAATATAGATGGCTTCTCCATTTCCAGGTTTGACTGCACCTACGTTAAAAATAGTGCAATTTTTCAAGAGATTGTTGTTGGAGTTATTTCTAAAATGAATTGCTTCAGATTCAGAGCCACTTACGGTTAGGTTGATGAGTTGATTGTTGTCTGCTAGATCTGTCAAAATGCAACGCTTTCCATTTTTTATTTCTAAATCTTTTATAATCCAATGATCTCCTGCAAGCAAAAACATTTCACCACTGGCGGTGGAAGTCAGAACAGGTTTGTTTTTGCTGCTAGCTCCTCTTAATGTAATTGGATTAGAAGTATTTCCATTCTTTCTTGCTACAAAGTAGGCAAATATTCTAACACCTTCATTTTCATATTTAACTTTATTTGATGCTGCATAGTTCCCAGAAGCAATAACAATCTCATCTCCCGGTTGTGCATTGGCCATGGCGTCTTTAATACAATCTATGTCATCACAATTAATGGTTTCTGCACTTGCAGTAAATACCGTCAGCATTGCAGCTACCAATAAAAACGCTTTTCTAATTTTGGAACTAAAATTTTCTTTTTTCATGGTTGATGTTGATTTTTCTTGTGAAGGTTATTTTTTTATAAATTGGTTAATTAAGCTTTTTCCCTTGGTGCTTGCCATCAAAAAATAAATGCCATTAGGCAATGTGCTAACATCAATAGTAGCCCCCTTCTTTATATAAAACAGTTGTCCTTTTAAATTGCCTACCATCAATTTGTCGATATGTTCAGTAGTTCCTTTTATATAGAGTGTTTCCGATACTGGATTAGGATAAATGGCTATTCCGGCTGCTTCAAAAGTTGTTGAGCTTAGTGTGTTACAAGCTAGAATATTCCAGCTAGGACAAGAGGTAGTAATTTCATCAGAGAAATAAAATTCAGGTTCAGGAGTATTGGGAACTCTTCTGTTGTCCCACATATGGATGTCATATGGATCACCACCTTTAAAACGTACAATAGGGATTGAGGCTCCTGAGGAACCTAAATTAAAGATGTTGTCAAAAATTGCATTACGATATCCCGTTTTTACTAAAGCAGGATTACCTGATTTTGCTTCTCTTTCAATAACGTCTATGCCTGCGTTAATACCTGGTCCATCTACATTAAAAGTGTTGTCATAAACAAAAGAGTTGATCCCCTTAAGATCTATAAAAGCATCGTTTCTATCATCCCCGACAATACCTGCAGAGAAAAAGTCGCATTCTTTGATAATGACGCCATCTACTTCTTCCTTTACATCAATGCCCTCAGCACTAACATTAGGTCCAAAAGTACAATTGATGACCTTAGTGTTGTTACAATAGGGATTAAAATTCCCATTATGTTCTTTTCGATCAGAACCAATGTACAATCCCTCACCGTTTTCTGGTTGCTCTATACCCAGATCATGCAAATAGCAATCCTGGATGATGGTCTCAGAGGAGCCATCTCGGACATGAATTCCTTCTTGAGCGATATCATAAACTTCTACATTTACTATTTGGGTATGATTTGCATTGTCTAGCATTAAGCCTTTAGAACCACTCTTTAGTTTCAAGTCTTTGATAATCCAGTAATCTCCTGTAACTTCCATTACATATCCATCATAAACGCCCTCCGGGCCTTGTAGAATAGGTGGGTTTTGAGCATCTTCTCCTCTAAGGGTGATAGGTTGGTTGGACTGCCCGTTTGCTTGAGCATAGAAACGTGTAGCTATAGTAAGGTGCGAAAAAATATCTGGATTGAATTTGCTGTTCTTGATGTACGTGCCACTTGCTATGATTATTTCATCCCCAGCTTGTGCATTTTGCATGGCATTTACGATGCAATTCAGGGTGTTGCAATTGATCTTATTTTGTGCGTATATTATATGTGCACAAGAGAAGAAAAACAAGAAGCTCGCAATAAAAGATGCGCGCGCATTGAAGTGTGTAGTTAAAAATTCTTTTTTTTCAAGTTGCATTGGTTGGTTCTTTTTCTTAAATCCTTTATCGTTGTAAAAGCATTTTTAGTATATTTTTATGGTCTTTTTTAGCTGTCACTGTTTGTTAAATCAGCTATTTCGGAAGTCGCATAACGTATATTTGGTCTTGGAGTTATAGATTTGTGAAGTTAGTTCTTGATTTTTTGAGACTAATTCATAAAATGGCTATACAAGGATGGTTATTTTTATAAATCCATAATTCTTTCTAAAAACATTAATTTATGATCGTTTTGAAGATGATTTGACGAAGAATCGTATCGGAATAATTCATTTATTTGGGGGGTTAATTAATTATTACTTTCCAAATATAGTGTCTAAGATTGTGTTTTTTATGGTTTTACCATAGTTTTTCGATCAAACGAAAAGAATAGTCGATAGGATGCCAAATCCGTTTAATTTTATAACAACTATTTTAAAAGCATAAAAAAGTCTCTCATTATTTAGTGAGAGACTTTTAAGTATTTTAGCAATACTACTTATGTGTTAAAATAAGCAATTATTGATTTATTTTAAGAAACTTTGCGATGGTAAATTGCCCATCGTTCCCGATAGTTTTTGCAAAATATAAACCGTTAGATAAACTAGAAATATTTAATTGCTTAGCGTTTGTTTCCTGAGTTAGCGCTTGCTGTAAAACAAGTTGCCCGTTAACATTGTAGATGCTAACCTGAACAGCATTTTCTGAAATGTTGTTTACAGTAACGATATCAAATGCAGGATTAGGACTTATAGTAATTGCTGATATAGAATTCGTGTCAAAAGCTTTTGCGCCTGTACAACTTGGAGCACTTCCATTAGTACAGTAAATTGCAAATCCTTTATTCTTAGAAACCATTACAAAATCACTACCTCTTTTGGCTACCCAGTAGGAACCATCAAGGTTTGCAATTCCAGAGTTAGAAATTGTAATATCTGGATTCCCACTTTTGAACTTGTAATTGATCTTACCTTTTAGATCAATATAATAACTAGGATTTCCATTTTTGGTGTTAATAGCAAATTGGTATAATCCACTAGCACTTGCATTCCAGTTAATGCTGAAGCGACGTATATTCCCCGCATTAGGACCATTACTACTATTTCCTAGCACATATACATTATTAAATCGTGCTCCGTCAAAAGAAGGTAATGAGCTACCCGTTGGCGTTCCAAAAGAACAAGAGTTGCCAGTAGTCGGTGGCGTAGGTGTCGGATTAGTAGTTTGACCACTTGTCACATTTACATCAGCTTTTCTTAAATTGTCCAAACGATTGGCCCAAGTACCGCCTTTTGGCGCTAAAAATACTTGAAACTGGTAATTATTATTAGCAACAGGTGTACTTGAAGGAATAGCTACATTGATAGTTTTTGTTGCTTTACCCGCATTAACAGTGGTTCTAACCTCTTTATAAAGTGTCCATGGAGCAGCGTCTCGTTGAAACATCACGACCAAATCACTTTGTGCAGAAGCCTCATAATTTACCGAAACAGACGCTGTCTGTCCTTGTTTTACACTGCTAGGAGCATTAATACTCTTAACATCATTCGTATTGTTGCTAGGTGGTGTAGGGGTACCACCTCCACCACCTGGTGGGTTGGAACATCCTGTCCATACTTTGAAATCATCGAAAAACGTATATTCAGTTCTTGGCGAATGCCATACTTTATCAGTTCTAGAGCCACCTCGATAGGTGTTCATGATTAATGCATTAATTTTTAGGCTGCTTTTTCCTGAATTACGAATCTTTGCCTTTGTATCACGATACGTTTCTTTTCCGTTGATCCACATGATCACGGTACCATTTTTTTGGCCTGGCGTATTCATTTTGATATATTGACGGATCGTATACCAAGTATTATCTTTCAAGTTGGAGAAAATCCTTTTGCCATCACCACAGTCACCATCTTTTCTAGCGCTACCATTTGTTTTGTCTGCAAAGTAACTATAGAGAATAAGGTAAGGAGCATTTGTTTGTTCTCTATTTCTTCGCCACATTAGACGTGCAGACCATCCATTAGAATTATACTTACAGCCAGAAGGAATTGTACCTCTACCTGAAGATTCGCTATTAATACCTGATGTGGAGCCTCCAAGACCGGGTAGTTTCCCTCCAGTGGCCCAAAAGAAATTGTCATCAAATTTTACTTTGTATTCTAGGTAAGCTTCATCTACTCCATTGAAATAAGGATCAAAAAGAAAACCACCAGAACGACCAGAAGCGTCATTCTTTAAATATTGTGCTCTCAGGGTTCCGTTAACAATTCTAGTCTCTTGTGGAGTGTTTTCTATAAGGTTCCCTGCAGCTCCCGGGCCCTCAACTCCTCTATAGGTAGATGCGGTCCATGGTTTTACTTTATTGTTGAAATCTTTTTTAATATCGGAAATAGAATATCTTCTATTATTCCAATTGTCAAAATCGACGTCAATCATGCTTTTACACTGTGCTGAGGTTTGTTGTTTACTGAATAGCAGAAAAACGACAATAAACAGATAAGGGATATAATTTTTCATAATTAAGTTGGTTATATGAAACTGAAAATTAAACATTTTTTTCTATCTAAATTAATTAACAATAATGTTTTCGTTAAAAACAATTATTTTACAGTTATAGTAACAAATTCTTGTGCTTTTTTATTAAAATATTTTCAAAACGACTAGCGGATAGTACTAGTGTGAAATACATTCTTTATTACCAGAGTAACAAAGAATGTATTAAATCATAGAATGCAATCATGAATATTACACAAGCTAAACTTTGTTTATTTTACCACAATACGTGCACGAAGAATTTTACCATTCTGTGCTATTACTTTTGCAAAATATAAACCAGTTTTCAGGCTAGAAACATTTAACTGAGTCGTGTTTGTGTTTTGTATGTTTTGCTTGGATAATACAAGTTGTCCATTCAAATTATACAGTGCTATTTGCATGGTACCACTAGGTAGATTGCTCAATGTCACATTCGTGGATGCAGGAATTGGGCTTGCAATCAAATTTTCTATACTATTGGTATTGGCTGCTTTTGCTGCCGCACCGCAATTAGGAGCTGCTCCATTACTATAATAAATACTGAAATTACCTGTTTTTGATACCATGACAAAATTGCTGCCGTCTTTGGCAACCCAATATGCACCATCTAAGCCACTAATGCCTGAATTACTAATGGTAACTCCAGGGTTAGAACTACTAAAATTCTCATTGCTTTTGTTACGAAGGTCTACATAATATGCGGGCTGTCCATTTTTGGTATTTATAGCAAATTGGTACAAGCCATTAGCCGCTGCATTCCAATTGATTTTTAGTTCGCGTACATTGCTTAAGTCTGGGCCGTTGCCGAGTACAGATACTGTTTTAAATACTACACGGTTAAATGATGGAAGACTATTAGCTGTTGGGGTGCCAAAATCACAACCCGATGGGTTCGGTGTCGGGTTCGGTGGTGGATTAGGTGTAGCAACACTACGAACGTAACATTTTTTTGGAACCCCACTTATGGGATCTCCAAAAACACTATTAGTACAAGGTGTATTCGAAGATATGTTGGATAAAAAGCTAAATTTACCATTTGCGCCATAAGCAATATCAACAGTTCCAGAAACGTTCACTGTGCCTCCTTCATTAGCGCTGAATGTATACCCTTCGGGCCCTTCGGACGGGTTTGGTGTTGGATTAGGGTTAGTGCTTGAGTTTACAATAATAGTTATAGGTTCAGAAACCGTTACAGCGCCGTCATTGTCAGTTGCTCTCGCTGTAATGACATAGCCACCGCTTGATACGTTGTTCCACTTGTAGTTATAAGGATTAGAGGAATCTTCTCCCAATTTGGTGTTTCCTCTGTAGAATGCTACTTTTTGGATACTACCATCACTATCTGTAGCATTTGCTGCCAGAGTTATGTTAGCACCTTCGGTAAAAGTGGTTCCACTAGGTCCGGTAAGGTTAACTTGTGGCTTAGCGTTAGCTGGTGGAGTAGGATTTCCGCCACCACCACCGCCGGCATACTTGCTATATTCATTGATTCGGGTTTTTGATACGCGAAATTCATCAAACCAAGCAAATATGTCTTCGGTTGGTGCATAATCATTTAAATCAGACCCTCCAAGAAAAGCTGATATTAAGAGGCGGTTAATGGTGATATTTTTTCTGGAAGAATTCTGATAATTGTTAAATACAGAAGCATTCATTATGTCATAATTTGAACCATCTACCCAGCCTTCAAACAATCCGTTATTTTTCCCATTGGTTTCGAATTTATAGTGCAATTCGATATTATGCCACCCTTGAGAAGCTAGATATGACTGGTACTCAAATTCACAGATTCCTTTTCCATCTTTAGTTTTATTCCCCCAGAATCTTTCTTCATCAGTAGGGCTCCAATCTGGGCCATTAGGTAACTCCATATAAAATTGGATACTTCCACCTTTTCTCCACATAATTCTTCCTTTCCATGCATCTTGATTCATCTCGGATCTTTCCATGTCGGGAGTGTTTAGTCGGGTTCCACCCAGACTAGGAAGTTTGCCGCCACACTTATCAAATTGGAAGTTGTCACTAAATTTTATCCAATACGAAAGATAGAGATCTTCGGATTGAAAAAAGTTATCTTTAAATGTATTTGCCAATGGAATACGTAAATCGACTCCAGAATCTGCCGTTTTTAATTTTCCTTTAGGAAATCGTACTCTTAATGATTTTCCTCCAGGGTTAACACTTTCGTTCGCATCAATAAAGGCGCGATCCGTATCGGCAGGACCTCGATCAAAACCTTTACTGTAAGCTATTGGAAAATCGTTTTTTAATTCGTCATGTGAGTATGATCCGGATTTCAAATTATCAAAACTTAAACGATATACATCGTTAGATTGTGAAAACCCTATGCTGCATATTAAAAAACTGGAAAATAAAAACAGGGATCGTAGTCTCGATCCTTTTTGGATTTGTGTATTCATCGTTGGTTGGTTTTTGATCACGAGTGATCGATTTTATACAATAACAGAATGTGCTTGTCTTTAGTATGTGTATATTATTTATTTAACACTAATTAATTGTGATTCGTATACTTCTGAGCCAATGAGTGTGATGATATACATGCCTTTTTGGAGCGAGCTTACATCTAATTTATTAGTTGCTGCTTGTAGGTCTTGTTGTTGTATACGTTTTCCTTGCATATCATATATCGTGGCTGTTATTTGCACTTGCGATGTACTTGTAACTTGTATGACATCTGATGCAGGATTTGGACTCAAAACAAAAGTCGTTGATGATTTCGTATTAGATTTTGCAGCTGCGCCGCAATTTGGTTTGCTAGCGCTGTTCGAGCAGTAGATGCTATAGCTTTTTGTTTTAGATACTAAAACAAAAGCATTTCCACTAGTTGTTACCCAATAAGCTCCATCCAGTCCTGAAATTCCAGAATTTTTTATGGTAATATCGGGATTTGATTTTCCTAAATTATGAGTGTTTTTCTTTAGATCTACATAGTAGGCAGGCTTTCCATTTTTAGTATTAAACGCAAAGGAATATAAACCGTTTTTGGGAGCATTCCAGTTAATAGTGAATTTTTTTAAGTTGGCGGCATCTGGCCCACCATTTCCAAGAACAGAAATGTTCTCATATTTAGTTTTCAACGTTGATAAACTGCTATTTTGAGGGGTGCCAAATGAACAGTTGGATGGGTTAGGATTTGGTGTTGGAGTCGGGTTTGGCGTTGGTGTTGGAGTAGCAACAGCTTTTATATAACATTTTTTTACGACTCCAGGAATCGGGTCGCCAAACACGCTATTAGTACATGGGGTGTTTGAGTTTACATTATTTCGATATACGAATTTACCATTTGCTCCATAAGCGATGTTCACTGTGCCAGATACCTTGATAGTGCCACCTTCGTTTGCTGAAAATGTATAGCCGTCAGGACCACCTGATGGAGTTGGTGGTGTGGGTGGTGTTGGCGTAGGAGGTGTCGGATTGCCACCACCGGTACCATTACAAGAAATGACACTCCATGATGGGCAAGAATACGTAATTTCATCTGAGAAATAAGAGTCAGGCTCTGGTGTGTTTGGATTTCTATTGTTATCCCACATGTGAATATCATAAGGATCACCTCCTTTGAATCGGATAATTGGGATTTTGGCACTATTGTTTCCTAGGAAAAAATCATTTTTGAAAACAGCTATTCGATAGCCTGTTTTCTTGATAGGTCCTTGGCCACTTTTTGGATCTTTTTGGACAATATCAATTCCAGCATTAATCCCAGCATTGTCAACGTAGAATTTGTTATTATAGACATAGACGTTGATTCCTTTTACATCAATAAATGCATCATTTCTGGAGTCACCTACAATGCCTTTTGCCGTAAATCGATTATTGTAAACCCTCGTTCCATCTGTTTCCTCTTTGATGTCAATGGCTTCGGCACTAATATTGGGTCCAAATTGACAATTGGTGATGGTTACGTTATTACAATATGGGTTAAAGTTTCCATTGTGTTCTTTGGCATCAGAGCCTGTGTAAATGCCTTCTCCATTACTTGGATTTTTTATTCCAAGATCATGCAAATAGCAATTTTTTATGAGGGTATTACTCGATCCATCTCGAACGTGAATACCTTCCGACCCAATATCAGAGACTTCAACATTGTCTATCGTGACATTATTGGCGTTATCAAGGATGAGGCCCTTTGAGCCGCTTTTCATTTTTAAATCTTTGATGATCCAATGATTTCCTTCGAGTAAAAAGACATATCCATCATAGGCATTAGCTGGACCTTTAAGAGTTGGTCTGTTTGAAGCTTTTTCCCCTCTTATGATGATAGGATTTTTTGCAGTACCATTTTTATTAGAATAGAATCGTGCGGCAAGCGTAATGTGCCTTTTGATATTGTATTTCCCGCTTGGGGTATAGGTGCCTGCTGTAATGACAATTTCATCGCCAGGTTTAGCATTTTCCATGGCATTTTTGATGGCATTAGTAGAAGAGCATTTTATGGTTCTCAATGGAGTTTGAAAAGCCATTAATTGCGCACTAGTGATTGAAAAAAATGCTAGAAATAAGAGAAAACGGGATATGCCGCCATAGAGGCAGTTTGGTTGGTTTTTAGACATGAGATCATTTTGTTTACTTTTTTTGACAAGAAAAAATACGCAAACGTTTTCGTTGTAAAAATGCATTCAACGTTTACGTATTTTTTAAAGTCCTCAAAAAGTGTGTGTTTTTAAAGTTGGTTATTTCGGCTTCTATTAAAAAGCGTACTATTTTTTTGAGAATATAAATTTAACATTATATAAGGCAAGGATCGTTCAGTTTAGGGAGTGTAATAATCCAGATATTTGTTTTTCAGTTCTTTAAAATAAGCTAAAATTAAGGTGAAGTATAGATTGTTTTTATTTAAAAAAGTTTTTATTGCGAATAATTAAATTGAAATACCGTTATATTGCTAATGTACTAATTTTAAGGTTAATTTTTTGTTTAAAATTAAAATTCAAGCATTATAACTCGTTTTTCATTTCGCTTATCAGAAGAAAAGCTTTGTTTACATAGATTTTTTCGAAGAAAAGTGTAAAATAATTAGAGGTAGAAATTACCTCAAAAATCGGAATGCCTTCAAAAGTAAGAATTCTAAATAAACTAAAGTACAAACCTACAATTTTTGAGCTCTCGGCGGGTAATGCTATGGATAGCGAAGACAGTTCATCTTTTATACCAATACAAGTTTCGTTTTTGAAATGCTTTTCTACTATTTTTTTGAGAGAAGAAGAAACGATAATGTTACTTTCATGATAATTGTTGGCATAAGTAAAATAGACACCAAACTCGTCTTTAATTTCGGCTAATAACTCCGATTGATTTGCTACTATGGTTTTTGAATTTACGAATGTATAGTCAGTAATATTGGAGCGTACAACAATATCTCCTAAAGATTGTAAACTAGTAGTAATGCGTTTTTTTTGTGGTCTGTAACGGCGCAATGCCATAACAATAGAGCCAGGTTTTATCGGTTTGCGAAGTTTTTTTTCAATTCTAGGTGCTAAATCGATTGCCAAGCTACTAAAGTTGATGATGTCACGAGACAATGCATCCTCTAGAAAAGGATCATGTTTCAAAATTTCATGGACACAATCGGTAATGGTTTTCATTTTTTTGATGTTAATTACAAAAAGGGAGAAGAGAAAAAAGAATATAGAAAAGAGAGTGGCATATGCGATTACATAAGACAAACTAGTTTTTTTCGGCAAAGCCGAAAAAAACTTCTAACTTCTAACTTCTAACTTCTAACTTCTAACTTCTAACTTCTAACTTCTAACTT
>CAZYRG010000012.1:13695-28227 GCA_964650425.1 uncultured Flavobacteriaceae bacterium | reverse complement strand
TGACAGTACGACTCAAGATTTGACTGGACTAGGTATAGGAAGTTATTCTGTTACAATTACTGACTCAAGTATGCCTGCTAATGTTTTCTCTTCTAATTTTAATCTACTTGGCAATTTTGTAAATCCAGTTGCAATGGCTGAAATTCTAGATACGATTAGTTGTGCTGAACCAACGACGGTATTAGATGGGACTGGTTCATCAATGGGAACTGATATTGTCTATGAATGGATCCATGTTCCTGGGACAGCTACCATTTTGGGTGGAAATACGCTAATGGCAACGGTGAATGGAGTAGGCAGTTATAACTTGATAGTGACAGATACTTCAAATGGATGTTCAGCGATGGCTTTTAGTTTTGTAGAAGGAGATGTGGTTCCTCCAATTGTGGATGCTGGAGAACCTGATACTTTGAATTGTGGAATGATGGTTTTGGAGTTGGATGGAGATGTTGATCCAAGTGGAAATTATACTTATGCTTGGACTACGATTGGTGGAAGTTTTGTCATGAATCAAGATATGCCTAATCCTACCATTGACCTACCGGGTACTTATATTTTAACGGTAATGGAAGATGGAACAGGATGTACAGCAACTGATACGGTGGAGATTGCTATCAATAATGATACAATGCCACTATTTTTATGGTACGAAAATTCATTTTCTTTTAATTCTCTTTTTTTCCAATACCAAAAACCATAATACATAACCGCTATCTCGGTTACTATCGGTATAACAGCCATTTTAGGAAGAATAGAATAACATGTGTCTTTTAAAACAGTAAAAAAATCAAGGGAATTCTGTTTGTTTTGCCTAAACCTTTTTATCACTTTTCTAAGATTATATATAACATAAGACAGAATTGACAACTCTACTACTGGGAGCACCCATATTTTGAAAAGCCTAAGATATTCCTGATGTTTTTCTGGCAGTATAATTGTACAAATTACCATTCCCGGAATACATAATGTAACAACAGTAATTTTTGGAACTGTTGTTTTCCTTATCAAAAATAAATACACTAGTGGAATTGTAAAAAGCAAGTCAATTGTTATCGCGAGTGAAAGCTTGCTTGGATTTAGTAAAAACAGTGGTGATTTTATAAGACTTACCATTGCAACAATTAAAAGCAATGGCAAACCAAATATGATGAGCTTTTGTTGTGGGAATAGTAATTTTTTCATTTCGTTATGAAGTTGTTTCTACAAGTTCTATAATTATTAATTCTTTACATAATTTGAAAACACCTACCCAAGGTATCAAGATTATCAGAGGTACAATTATTGCAGGAAGCAGTACAAATAAAAAGTCCCTAATTCCCCTTTTTGATTGTTCGTTACGACTAGGTGAATTCTTGATCATCCTTCGCGCACTTGTACAATAAAGACCGTATTTAAAATAGATATTAAGGCTGTAAAATTTTCATTTCCCAATCCTTATCAGTTTTTTTATACAATGTCCTTTCATGCAATCTACTCTTTTTAAAGTTCATGAATTCTATTCTGATAGGCTTAATAGCAATTCCTCCCCAGTTTTCGGGACTTTTAATCCTTTTGTCACCTATTAATTCTTTTTGCGTATCGAAACGTTTTTGCAAATCTTCTATACTGTCAATCTCTTTTCCTTGATCAAAAATAGTTGATACAATTTTAGAATCTCTATTTCTTTGTTCAAAATACCCTACAGCAGCTTCTTTAGTGATTTTTATTATGTCACCTTGAATCCTAACTTGTCGTTCTGTTGCCGCCCACCAAAATGTAAGAGCTGCCTTGGGAGAATTTTCTATTTCTATACCTTTTCTCGAATTTAATGAGCCAGTAATTACATACGAATCATTAAGGATTTCTTTTAAAGAAACAAATCTAGCATTCGGATATCCATCCAATCCTATTGTCGTTAAGCAACAAGCAGCAGGTAGTTTCAATTTATTACATTCTTTTTCTTTGGAAAACCATTGTTCAAAGCGTATCAAAGGATTCATTTACTTATAGTATTAATAATGATTTGTTATGATGTTATTGAAAATCTATGAATTACATATAAAATTAAAAAAAACCCTTCTCAAAAAAGAAGGGCTTTTAAAACTTATATAATGAAACAATTTACACATCAATATTCGCATAAACCGCATTTTTCTCAATAAACTCTCTACGTGGTGGTACTTCATCGCCCATTAACATGGAGAAAATACGATCGGCTTCACCACCGTTATCAATGTTTACTTGGCGTAGGGTACGGAACTCAGGGTTCATTGTCGTATCCCATAATTGCTCGGCATTCATCTCTCCAAGACCTTTGTAACGTTGAATTTTGGAGTTATCTCCAAATTCTCGTACTAATTGATCTCGTTGATCATCATTCCAAGCATACTGTTTTTTAGCACCTTTCTTCACCAAATACAATGGCGGTGCTGCAATATAAATATGACCGTTTTCGATCAATTCTTTCATGTAGCGGAAGAAGAACGTCAAGATCAAGGTCGCAATGTGACTACCATCGACATCCGCATCACACATAATCACTACTTTGTGATAGCGGAGTTTTGATAAATTCAACGCTTTGCTATCCTCTTCTGTTCCAATGGTTACTCCAAGAGCAGTAAAGATATTTTTGATCTCTTCGTTTTCAAAAACCTTGTGCTGCATGGCTTTTTCTACATTGAGAATCTTTCCACGAAGTGGCAAAATCGCCTGAAACATACGGTCACGACCTTGCTTGGCCGTACCCCCTGCCGAATCTCCCTCTACAAGGAATACTTCGCACAATGCAGGATCTTGTTCAGAACAATCAGATAATTTTCCAGGTAAACCACCAATACTCATGACAGTCTTACGCTGTACCATTTCACGAGCTTTCTTCGCCGCGTGACGTGCCTGCGCAGCAAGAATTACTTTTTGCACAATGGTTTTGGCATCATTTGGATTTTCTTCCAAATAATTTTCTAACATTTCCGAAACGGCCTGCGATACTGCAGAAGTCACTTCTCTGTTTCCTAATTTCGTTTTGGTTTGCCCTTCGAATTGTGGTTCTGCAACCTTTACCGAAACAATAGCTGTCAGCCCTTCTCGGAAATCATCTCCTGCAATTTCGAACTTCACTTTGTCCAAAAGCCCAGAATTATCTGCATATTTCTTTAAGGTAGATGTCAATCCACGACGGAAACCTGCTAAATGCGTTCCTCCCTCGTGCGTATTGATATTATTTACGTAGGAATGTAAATTCTCCGAATAGGAATCATTGTAGATCATCGCTACTTCTACAGGAATATCATTCTTTTCCCCTTCCATTGAGATGACATGTCCTATAATAGCATGACGTGTTCCATCCAAGAAACGAACAAATTCTTTTAATCCTTCTGTAGAATGAAATGTCTCAGAGACAAATTCTCCTTTTTCATCTTTATTACGCTTATCTGTCAACGTGATGGTGATGCCTTTATTCAAAAAGGACAACTCACGCATACGACTTGCCAACGTATCATAATTATATTCTGTAGTCTGTTGAAATATAGATGTATCAGGCTTAAACGTAACAATCGTTCCGTTAAAATCCGTATCTCCAGTAGATTTTACTGGATACAAGGCTTTACCACGCTCATACTCTTGTTCCCATACTTTTCCTTCTTTATGCACTACCGCATGTAGATGATCCGAAAGTGCATTTACACAAGATACCCCAACCCCGTGAAGTCCACCAGACACCTTATAGGAATCTTTGTCAAATTTACCCCCTGCACCAATCTTGGTCATTACCACTTCTAGTGCAGATACGCCTTCTTTTTTATGAATTCCTACCGGAATACCACGACCATTATCTTTAGTGGTAATCGAGTTATCTTCGTTAATCGTAACATCGATAGTATCACAGTAGCCTCCCATGGCTTCATCAATGGAGTTATCGACGACTTCATACACCAAGTGGTGTAAACCTCGCACGCCAACATCTCCAATATACATAGATGGACGCATGCGCACATGCTCCATTCCTTCTAACGCCTGAATACTATCGGCGGAATAATTTTTCTTATTTGCTTCTTCACTCATAGAATCGGCTTAAATTAGGTTTTAAATTATTTGAACTCATCTTGACTTTTTCTATTTCCTAAAAAATGGCTGAAATTCGTCCATATTTCATTACTTTTATAGTCTGTAGCGCTGCTATAGACTACAAAAGTGCCTCATCTGGTCAAATTTCAACTCATTTTCGGTTAAAAATAAGAAGTCAAGATGAGTTCATTGTCAATTCTCAAAGATAAAAAAACAGAACCTCGTATATCGTGTTTTACAAGAGATCATTTAACGAGTTATCAACAATTCGTTGAGAAAAATTCGAAAAAGACTAGAAAACTATAAAAATGGCTTAAAAACGATAAAAACAGCCTTAGGATTGATATTCACAAAACTAACCCAAAATACACGTCACGTATTTTATTTATAAAAAAGCATTTCTTATCTTTTTTTTACATAAATTGTAATGTGTAAGAAAAATCTACGACCACTTATAAAAACAAAGTAAACCATATATATTATGAAAAAATTAATTACCCTAGCAACTATAGTACTAATCACGAATATTGCAACGGCGCAATTACGATTAAGAGATGCCGTTTATCCATACACTTTAGCAGAACAACAGGACACACTAAAGCTTCATGGAATGGGGATTAGAAAAAACATAACCACCGATCTATATGCCGGCGGATTATATACAGAAAGTAAAATGACGGATCCTAATGAGATTATCAACTCTGCGGAAGATATGGGAATACGCTTAATTATTCTTTCCAAAAAAATCGATCAAAAATCCATAATCAAAACGTTTGACAAAGGTTTTGTAAACGCTACAAACGACAACACTGTTCCAATACAACAAGAAATAGCGACTTTGATGAGTATTTTTGAAACGGAAGTGCAAAAAAATGATGTTTTTGATTTTATCTATACACAAGAACGTGGATTGAACGTCTATAAAAATGGTCAGGTTCTTGGAAATGTACAAGGCCTAGAGTTCAAAAAAACACTCTTTAACATCTGGCTTGGCGAAAAACCAGTTTGTAAATATATCAAAGAGGGCATGTTGGCTGTTGAAGGATGATTTTGAAATACGAATTTTGAAGTACGATTTACGAAGTGAAAAATTAGAAAAACAAAATCGGAGAAATTCTTCGATTTTGTTTTTTTATAGGATTTGTAAGTAAAAAAGAGGCAATTCTGAAAACATAACAAAAACACCTCCCTAGCCCTCCTCAAGGAGGGAATTTCATGTGTAAAAGCTAATTACAAGAAAAATCGGAACATAGCTTCTAACTATGTTCCGATTTTTCTAATTTCTACTTTTGACTTCGTATTTCTGAAATCGTACTTCTAACTTTAGTACGCATCATCATGTACATTCGCAACTGCTCTACCAGATGGATCATTCATGTTCTTGAACGCTTCATCCCACTCTAAAGCGATTTTGGTACTACAAGCAACTGACGCTTCTTGTGGCACACTCAATGCCGCAGTATCACTTGGGAAATGCTCTTCGAAAATAGAACGATAGTAAAACTCCTCTTTATTCTGAGGGGTCTGAATTGGGTAACGGAAATGTGCATTGGCTAACTGCTCATCAGTTACCTCTTTATCCACTACTTCTTTTAATGTATCAATCCAGCTATACCCTACACCATCAGAGAATTGTTCTTTTTGTCTCCATGCTACACTTTCTGGCAACATATCTTCAAAGGCTTTACGCACTACCCATTTCTCCATACGCTCTCCATTGATCATCTTGTCTTGTGGGTTGATTCTCATTGCCACATCCATAAACTCTTTATCCAAGAATGGCACACGTCCTTCGATACCCCAAGCAGCCAATGATTTATTAGCTCGCAAACAATCATACATATGTAACTTACTTAATTTACGCACGGTCTCTTCATGAAACTCTTTAGAATCTGGCGCTTTATGAAAGTACAGATATCCTCCAAAAATCTCATCGGCGCCCTCTCCAGAAAGCACCATTTTGATACCCATAGATTTGATCACTCTCGCCATCAAATACATAGGCGTAGAAGCTCTAATCGTAGTAATATCATAGGTTTCTAAATTATAAATCACATCTCGGATCGCGTCCAACCCTTCTTGTATGGTAAACTTGATTTCATGATGTACCGTCCCAATATGATCCGCTACTTTTTGTGCAGCTGCTAAATCAGGAGAACCGTCAAGTCCCACAGAAAAAGAATGCAACTGTGGCCACCAAGCATCCTTAGTATCTCCAGACTCTACTCTTTTTTCTGCATATTTTTTTGCAATGGCAGAGGTTACAGAAGAATCTAACCCTCCTGACAACAATACACCATAAGGTACATCGGACATTAATTGTCTATGCACTGCTGCTTCCAAAGCTTCTTTGATTGCCTGGATACTGGTCTCATTCTCTTTTACCGCATCAAACTCCATCCAATCTCTAGAATACCACTTTTTGAGCTCTCCATCTTTACTAGACAAATAATGTCCTGGAGGAAATAATTCTATCTTCGTACAAACACCTTCCAATGCTTTAAGCTCCGATGCTACATAAAAAGTCCCATTTTGATCCCATCCCATATATAAAGGTATAATTCCCATATGATCACGTGAAATTAAATACTCGTCCTTTCCTTCATCATAAATAGCAAAGGCAAAAATTCCATTCAGCTCATCCAAGAAAGAAGCACCCTTGTCCTTATATAACGCCAGAATTACTTCGCAATCCGATCCTGTTTGGAAATTATACTTTCCTTCATATTGTTTACGGATTTCTAAGTGATTATAGATCTCTCCATTAGCTGCAAGCACTAGCTGCTTATCTTCACTAAAAAGTGGTTGTTTTCCAGACACGGGATCAACGATAGACAAACGCTCATGCGCCAAAATCGCTTTATCATTATCATAGATACCACTCCAATCCGGTCCTCTATGACGAATTTTTTTAGACATTTCTAGTACTTGAGACCTTAAATCTTCAGCTTTTTCTTTCAAATCAAAAGCGCAAACAATTCCGCACATAATTTCTTTGTATTTATAATTGAAGTACAAATATGACTTTATTACTACAAAATAAAAACACATAAGACATTTAACATTACATATGTAAACAAAAAACAAAATATTTATATTAATATGTAACCTTTAAATGATTTCATCCTAAAAAAATGCTACATTCTTTAATTAAAATGGTCTATTATATTAATAGTACATTAACAGCAAAAACGTTCTTGCTGCTCTATATTTAAAAAAAGTTTAAATCACTTCACTACCACTAAAAAAACATTATGAAAAAAATTATTGTTCTATTCGCCATGCTCTTCGCCTTAACATCCGGTACGGCACAAAAATTTTCGGACATTGATAAAAGTCCGATGGATGTTGCCATTTTCCGATCGGGAGAGAATGAAACACTTGCCCGTGTTATTTATAGCCGACCACAAAAAAGAGATAGAAAAATCTTTGGAAAACTTGTTGAATATGGAAAAGTTTGGAGAACTGGCGCCAATGAAGCTACAGAAATCACATTGTATAGTGATATGACGCTAGGCGCAACCAAAGTTCCTGCAGGAACTTATACCTTATATAGCATTCCGGGCGAATCTGATTGGACCATCATTTTGAATACAGCCATCAATGCGTGGGGAGCATACAGTTATGACGAAAGTAAAGATGTAGCACGCATCAAAGTACCCGTAAAACAATCTGCCGCTCCTATTGAAGCATTTTCCATGACGTTCTTAGCTGAAGACAACGGTGCTAAACTTTTGATGGGATGGGACGAAGTATATGTTGAAGTTCCTTTGATTAAAGCATAAATTGCAAAACTAAAATCAGTTTATACATAAAAAAGAGGCTTTCCATTTGGAAAGCCTCTTTTTTTTACTCAAATCGTGTCAATGATTACTTAGACATAGCGTATTTAGAACCGCTTGGCAAAGAAGTAATAAAATCCATTACGATTTTGTAAGTAAACTTGTAGTTAAAGTAATTTTTAGTCATAATTGCATTTTTTTTAGTGAATGTTTTGTCCTGCAAATATAGGAAATGAAATATTTTCCTACGTAATTTTAACATAAAATTCTTAATTTTTACACAATAAACAAGTTAAAGACCAAAAAGTTGTGTAAAAAACAATGCATAAAGGTGAATTTTGAGATTTTTCAAAACATAAAAATGTATTCTAAAAATCCTACAGTTGTAATTTCATAAAAAATCTAGTAAAACCGTACTACTTGATCAAGGAATATTCAAATATTTATGCGTCTGTAGTGAGACTTTCCATTTTGGGTGTTGCATCACGTATTCCACAATCAGTGGCACTATTTTGTCTCTAACACTCCATTCTGGTTGTAGGTACAAAATACAATCTTCACCAACTAAAGCAGCCTGCTCTTCAGCAAATTTAAAATCACTCTTATTATAGACAATCATTTTCAGCTCATGGGCCGCTGCATAAATTCCCGCTTCTGGTAATTTTACTTTTTTCGGCGACAAGCAAATCCAGTCCCAAGCGCCCGTAAGCGGATACGCTCCCGAAGTTTCGATATGTGTCTGCACTCCTCTTTCCTTAAGCCCTTTGGTAAGCAAGGTCATATCCCATGTCAATGGCTCTCCTCCAGTAACCACAATCACATCACTATATTTTACCGCATTGTCTACAATAATAGTGGTATCTGTAGGAGGATGCAATGCTGCATTCCAACTTTCTTTGACATCACACCAATGACATCCTACATCACACCCACCAATACGAACAAAATAAGCCGCAGTACCTTTGTGATATCCTTCTCCCTGAATGGTGTAGAACTCTTCCATAAGCGGAAGCATTTTTCCTTGAGACACCAAACTTTCTATCTCCAATTTTGCCATTTTTTCCATAGGGTGCAAAGATAGTTTTTCTAGTTCAGAGTTTTGAGTTATGAGGTATGGTTTCTATTAGCCAACCAAAAAAACTCATAACTCATAACTCAAAACTCTGAACTCTGAACTATCTCACTGCAACACATTCTATTTCAATCTTAGCGTCACGTGCTAATCCACTGGCTGCAAAAGTCGTTCTTGCGGGTTTTTGCGGAAAATAGGTTGTGTAAATTTCATTAAAAGCTTTAAAATCATTAATATCGGCCAAAATCACCGTGCACTTAACGACATTTTGTAATTGTAATTTGTGCTGCGCTAAAACCGCTTTGATATTTTCTAATGCTTGTTTTGTTTCAGCTATTATACCTCCTTTGACCAAAGTCCTAGTCGTATGATCCATGCCGATTTGCCCAGACAAAAAGAATAGTTTATCTACTTGCACAATATCTGAAAATGGTGCATTCATTTTTTTCGGTTCATGCGAAGGATGAAAAATAATCTTTTCATTTTGATTCGTCATGCTTTCAACTTTTTGCCCATATATGGCGCTACTCCCTACTAGCAGCAACAAACTAAAGATCGTATTCAAAAATGTGTGTCTGTTTTTCATCGTTATTTTATGTTTAGCAGCTAAATTTTACAATTAAAAAAAGCTAATTACTATTTCCCTAAAGTTACAATTACTATTTTTATCCTTTACATTAAGCATATATAATGAGTAAGCAAACCGCATTCATAGATCATATTACCGAAGGATATAACACTAAAGGAGATTTTATCACTTTGGGAGCAGCAATATTAGAAGACGAAACGCTGGCAGGCGCCCAGATCAAAGTTCCTTTAAAAACCCTAAACCGTCACGGACTTATTGCAGGCGCCACGGGTACAGGAAAAACCAAAACACTACAGGTGTTAGCGGAGAATTTAAGTGAAAAAGGAATTCCGGTTTTGCTGATGGATCTCAAAGGAGATTTGAGTGGCATCGCTGCTGCTAGTCCAGGGCATCCCAAAATTGATGAACGTCATGAAAAAATAGGTGTTCCTTTTGAAGCTAAAGGATTCCCAGTAGAAATTATGTCGCTATCCGAACAAGATGGCGTTCGACTTCGGGCTACAGTGAGTGAATTTGGCCCTATATTATTATCCCGAATTCTGGATGTTACCGAAACGCAATCTGGTATTATCGCGGTAATTTTTAAATATTGTGATGATAACAAACTGCCTTTATTGGATCTCAAGGATTTCAAAAAGGTACTACAATACGCTACGCAAGAAGGCAAAAAAGAATTAGAACAGGATTACGGACGTATTTCTTCTTCCTCTACGGGAGCTATTCTGAGAAAAGTAGTCGAATTAGAGCAGCAAGGTGCCGATCAATTTTTTGGGGAACGTTCCTTTGAGGTAGACGACCTATGTAGAGTAGACGAAAATGGCAAAGGTTATATCAATATTATTCGACTGACAGACATTCAGGATAAACCAAAATTGTTCTCTACATTCATGCTAAGCCTTTTGGCAGAAATTTATAGTACTTTCCCTGAGCAAGGTGATAGTGGCAGACCCGAATTAGTGCTGTTTTTGGATGAAGCACACTTGATTTTTGATCAAGCCTCTGATGCCTTATTAGATCAGATCGAAAATATCGTAAAACTGATCCGTTCCAAAGGAATAGGCTTATATTTTGTAACACAAAACCCAACCGATGTCCCTGATGGCGTATTGGGGCAACTAGGGTTAAAAGTACAACATGCACTACGTGCTTTCACTGCCAAAGATCGAAAAGCGATAAAACTCACTGCGCAAAATTATCCCTTATCGGACTACTATGATACCGAAGAGATTCTAACAAATCTAGGAATTGGAGAAGCGCTGGTCACGGTATTGGATGAAAAAGGACGCCCTACTCCATTAGCGGCGACGATGCTACGTGCACCAATGAGTCGCATGGATGTACTCACTGATAAAGAAATCAAAGAAGTATTGGATAACTCAAAATTGATCTCAAAATACAATGAAGACATCGATAACGAAAGTGCCTACGAACTCCTAAATGCAAAAATTGAAAAAGCCGAAGCAGAAGAAGCAAAGGAAAAGGCAAAAAAAGAGCAAGAAAAACTGAACAAACCGAGATCGAGTCGATCGAGACGTTCCAGCTCTACAAGCAGTGCGACCGGAAAAGCAGTGGTCAAAGTATTGACTAGTGCAACTTTTATTAGAGGTGCATTGGGTATTTTGGGTAAGTTTCTAAAATAATTCTATCAAAAAATAGTTATTAAGCTTTAAAACCAAGCCTTATTCTTTTATGAAGTTTTCCTTATCCACATTAACACTGAAAACAACCACAATTCTAGCACTCATAGGAATGTTTGCAAGCTGTAGCAACCCTCCTAAACCACAGGATCCATTTGAGATTAGTTATAAACGCATCGGACATCTTACAGACAGTATTCGTGTATTTGAACTGGATTCGATTTTCAAAAATGACTCTATTGTCAAACGTGTTGCCGGAGATGAATTTATCAATACCAATAACGAGATCGAAATCTACGAAAAAGGTGGAAAGCAGTTATTAGTATTAGAAGCTAAAGAAGATTTTGACACGACTGCAACCATAGAATCGATACGCATTATAGACCCGAGATTTAAAACAGTTAAGGGACTTACAATCAAAAGCTCTTTTAAAGACGTAAAAGCAAATTATACGATTTCAAAAATTAGCAATACGTTGAGTACGGCATTAGTATTTGTTGATAGTCTGAATATTTATTTCACCATTGATAAAAGCTTCTTGCCTGAAGAATTCCGAACGGACAGCAGTTCCAAGATTGAAACTTCGCAAATACCTGACAATGCTAAAATCAAAGATTTTTGGATTGGGTGGGATTGAGCCCTCACCCCAACCCTCTCCCAAAAGGGAGTTATGAATTATGAGTCAAAACCATATGTTTAAAAAATCAAAGCATATCCATTCCCTCCTCGAGGAGGGTTAGGGAGGTGTTCTTCATCTAAAGATCCATGAACAAAACATTCCTCATCATTGCATTATTTGCTTCAGTTTTCTTATTAGTTGTCTACATATTAAAGCAACGAAGTAACAGCAATACACCTAACAAAACGTATACAATTGCAACGATTACTAAAAAGGAACCAAAAAAAAATGGTGTCTTATACCATTATACTTTTCAAAGTGGTGGCACCTTCAAAGGCACTTTTAGACACAATAGTGACAAATTTAGTCTTGGAGATCGTTATTTTGTGAGTTATAATAATTATGACCCAGCTCGAAACTTTTTAGAAATTCAACATCCAGTTCCAGATACGATTACAGAAGTACCAGAAAATGGTTGGCAAAAATTACCCTAATTGATTTATGAAAAAGAAAAGCTATACGATACAAAATGCTCCTTTTGTGGTCCCCACCACTGACGGAAAGTTAATCGAAGAACATTTTGGTAATGCCACAGATGGCAATTCACAAATCAGTATCGCCCACATGATAGCACCTCCTGGATGGAGTGAACCGTTCCAAACACCAGAATTTGATGAATATACATATATCATCAAAGGACAAAAACAGTTTACCATCGATGGAGAAAAAGTCGTACTAAAAGCTGGTCAATCAATCAAAATCGAAAAAAATACGCGTGTACAATATGCCAATCCTTTTGATGTCGAATGCGAATATCTCGCCATCTGCTTACCGGCATTTTCTATGGATTTAGTTCACCGAGAAACACTATGAAACAATTACTAAAAAAATGGCTCCCAATTTTAATTGGCAAACAAATAACACTGGTGTTCCTATTCTCGCCAAAAAAAGCGCACAACATGGCATTTCGCTTGTTTTGCAAACCGCTTAAAGGAAAAGTGACTCCTGAGCAACAAGAGTTTTTGGATGATGCCAAAGATCTTGTCATCCTAGTAAACAATCTTGAAATACAAACCTATCGTTGGGGAGGTGACCCAAACAAGGAAACGATTCTTTTGGTCCATGGCTGGGACAGTAATTCGCATCGTTGGAAAACAATTATCCCGACATTTCTAGAACATGGATATACTATTGTAGCATTAGATGCTCCGGCGCAAGGCAATTCTTCGGGTAAAATCCTGAACGTTCCCTTGTACACCGAATGTCTAGAAGCTGTGATCAAAAAATACCAGCCTGATCATATCGTTGGTCATTCTGTTGGTGGTATGACAACCATCTATCACCAATACAAATATCCTAATCCTGATATCAAAAAATTAGTCGTTCTTGGACCTCCATCAGAGCTCAAATTAATTATGCAAGGCTTCCAAGAAACCTTACAATTATCAGATCGCTTTATGCAATCCTTGGATCAGTTTTTCAAAGATCGTTTCGGCTTCAACTATCACGAATTTTCTATTGCCGCCTTTGCCGGAAGTCTAAAACAAGAAGGCCTCGTGATTCATGATCGTTTGGATCGTATTGCACCATTTGCAGCGTCCAAAGCGATACATCGCAACTGGGATAATTCTAAATTAAAAGCCACCAAAGGATACGGACATTCCCTTTACCATGAAGACGTCAATACTGCCATGTTAGATTTTATTAAAGAAGAAGTCTAAAAGAAAAGAGAAATAGAAAAAAGATCTTTCTTATCTTAATTCCTATTTCTCTTATCTTTTCTCTATTATCTCTTCTCTATTTTCTTTCAGCTAATTACAAAAACTCGCAACTCATAACTCATAACTCCGAACTAGAAGAACTATCTTTGCCAAATGGAAACGCCCAACATAGTTAGACTGAATAAATACCTGAGCGAAGTAGGCTATTGCTCTCGTCGCGAAGCGGACAAACTTATCGATCAAGGTCGGGTGACGATTAATGATGTAGTACCAGAAATGGGCACCAAAGTCAACCGAGACACCGATGTTGTCAAAGTTAATGGCGAATTGGTAACCGAACCCAAAGAAAAGCATGTGTATTTGGCTTTTCACAAACCTATTGGTATAGTTTGTACCACCGCAAAAAATGAAAAAGATAATATTGTCGATTATATCAACTATCCAAAACGCATCTTTCCTATTGGTCGGCTGGACAAACCTAGTGAAGGGCTTATTTTCTTGACGAGTGATGGTGATATTGTCAATAAAATTCTCCGTGCCCGCAACCATCACGAAAAAGAATATTTAGTAACCGTAGATCGACATATCAATCCGGAATTCATCAAACGAATGGGGAACGGCATCCCTATTCTCGATACCGTAACGCGTAAGTGCGAGGTAGAACAGATCAGCGCCTACGACTTTAGAATTGTGTTAACACAAGGTCTCAATCGACAAATTCGTAGAATGTGTGAGTATCTTGGCTATGAGGTTACCAAACTTAAACGCATTCGTATTATGAATGTACCCCTAGATATTCCTGTAGGAGAATGGCGTGACTTGACTTCAAAAGAACTCGAAACAATTTTGATCAACACCCAAGATTCTGACAAAACCGAAAAAGCTTCATTAGAAAAAGTTCGAAACACACCAACGCGACAAAAAAACAAAACGAATCATAAAAGAGGCGCTCAAAACCAATATAAGAAGTCGAAATACAAAAAGTAAAAATCAGACAAAAGAATTCGTTTCTTATTCAATACGCTCCATACACCATAAATGAATGGTATCTTTTTTTAACAATAAATC
>CAZYRG010000012.1:0-13595 GCA_964650425.1 uncultured Flavobacteriaceae bacterium | reverse complement strand
TTCAAAACTACCCTAAAAATTAGAGTTCACAATCTAACACCTCCTTTTACGGCTAGGAAAACACTAGTAAAAAAACGCAAAACACCGTCAAAAAAGTCACTTATAACGAAAATCTCAAATTCATATAACAAATTCCTACAACGCAACGTTTATTAGCGGTACTACTAGTAGAAACTCTTTTGACTAGTGAAAAAAGAATATAAACTAACCAACATTATGAGTACCATACGCGCAACTTGGACACACACGATTTTTTTGTTTTTTTTATGTACAATTGGATTCATTTCTAATGGCTTTGGACAGGAAACACTTGAAGTGTTTTTTACTGAAAATGACGGAACTTTGACTTCTGGAAGGGCTACAGTATGTGAAGGCGATTTTATTAGATTAGTTACCGAACTTGATAATGTTTCTGATCCCAATAGAGTTTATAATTATAATTGGAGATTCACAGATTCGCAGAATAACAATCAATTTATCAATAGCTTAAACAACGGAACTATTCAGAATGGAGGAAGTGGCGCTGGTGATGAACATTCTTTTCTTCAGGTAGCAGTTAATGAAAATACTACTTTTTTCGTCCAGGCTGGTACTGGTAATGCTCAGATAGATATTAATGTGATTCCTGGACCAGATGCTGGAATTCCAAGTACAATTTTTACCTGTAGCAAACCTTTTCCTATTGACTTGATTTCTTTTTTAGATGGCACTCCAGATGCTGGTGGCACTTGGACACGTGCCGATGGGAGTACATTTAATGGGCAATTTGGCGCGGGAGATACACCAGGAATTTTTACATATACCTTAACAGGAAATAGTCCATGCACTACGGTAAATGCGAGTGTTACTGTTAGGCCTTGTGGCGAAGTTGATTTTGATGGTGATGGCGTTAATAATGACGTAGATTTAGATGATGATAATGATGGTATTTTAGATGCTAATGAAAATGATTTTTGTGTTTCAGGCCCAGGAATGCCCACCGAAACACAATTTTCCTTAGAAGAGGATTTTGGAGTGGGACCACCTACACAAAATGGCTTTGTCTCCCCACTACTAGGGTTTTATATAGGTGCTCCTCAAGATGATCAGGCGGCAATAGATCGAGGAAATCCAAACGGAGAATATAATGTAGCTACTTCTACACATATACTTAACTTTAATAATCAGAATGCCGTTTTTATGGCGACTGACCTTAATAATAATTTTGATGCGGATGATAATGTTGATGGACGTTATCTGGCTATTAATATGTTAACTTCAGCTTTTGGACTTACAGAACCTATTTATACACAGACCGACCTTCCAGTAATACAAGGTATTGAAAATGTATTAAGTATGAGCATTGCCAGCTTAAGTAATAATACAGGAGAGCAAAGTCCTAATCTTAGAATTGAAATAGTGGATGCAGTAACCAAGGCTCCAATCCTTGATCAGATTACTGGATTGCCTGTACGAGTTGACACAGGGTTGATTCCCAATGGAACAGACTTATGGGATGAATACCCCATGACCTTTACACCTCCAGCTAGCACCATAGCCGTTGATGTTCGTGTAATCAACCTACAAACAGTATCAGGTAATGGAAATGATGTTGGTATCGATAATATCTTTCTTTCCGCTTTCGAATGTGATTTTGATCAAGATGCTGTAGCGAATAGTGCCGATTTGGATAGTGATAATGATGGAATCTATGATGTAGTAGAAGCTGGTTTTGGAAACTTAGATACCGATGGAGATGGTCGTATAGACGGAGGAGTAGATGCCAACGGAATACCAATTGCGGCTGCAGGAGGTATAACACCTATAAACTCTGATACCGACAGTAATCAAGATTATCTAGACATTGATTCCGACAATGATGGAATTGTTGATAATATTGAAGGGCAAACAACTGCAGCATATGTTTCTCCTACTGGACAAGACAGTGATTTTGACGGAGTTGACGACGCCTACGATTTAGTTACTGGCGCGCCTCTTGCTCCTTTGGTTGACGCAGACACTGATGGCGATGGAATTCCAGATTATTTGGATGAGAATTCTGATGACCCTGCAACTATCCCTATGGGCGGATGTCTTTTGGATACGGTAGAAGCATATGACACGGATCTAGATGGTGTAGCAGACACTACTGCAAGTGGCGCAGATATGGATAACGATGGACTCGATGATGCTTTTGACCTAGTTACTTTAGCACGTATTACACAAGACACGAATCCTACAAATACGCAAACACCCACTAGTTTCCCTGATGAACATGACCCTGGAGGAGACCGTGACTGGCGAGAAGAATTTTCTGCTGATGGAGGAGCAAACGTAGAAGAAGATGTATGTATTAGTGGAGGTGTAATAGATTTATTTGACTTTTTACCAGTAGGAACTGTTACCACGGGTGCTTGGACAGATCCTACAACTGCAGGAGCTCCACCCACATCTGGAGGGCACCTAGGAACTATTGATCCTTCAACGGCTTCTGATGGCGATATTCACGTCTACAGCTATTCGCCTGGCCTCACTATCATGGGGTGCCCTATGCGAACTGCTAGTTTAGAAATTACGTTTATAGCCGCGCCAAGTGCTGGAGCCTCTACAACCATTACTTTAAGCGACACAGATGCTCCAGTAAATTTAATCGATTCATTGGGAACTGCTGATGTTGATGGATCATGGACAGACCCTTCTAATACGACTTTTGGAGCTGATGATCAAGGGACTTTCAATCCGGCAACAGACACTTTTGGCACTTATACCTATACCATAGGAACTGGAACTTGTGAAGTAATGGCTACTGTCGAAGTTATCGAGGCAAATGGTACTACATTATGTTCATCAGAAACTTCTTTTGACTTAAATACTTTGCTTTCTGCTGGTATACCAACAAATGGGAATTGGACACCTGGTAATTCTAACACAATTAACCCATCAACACTCACACCACTTGATACAGGCATCGAGTACACCTATACCTATACAGATGTTGGCGGAATGACCCAAACCTCTAAAGCGTTTGTGACAGTTAACCTAAGTCCTACAATAGCGGTTAGCGCAACTGCACCAGTATGTTTAGCGGATGAAACTAGTTATACGCAAATTTTTGACACCAATGGTGATTGGGACATTACTTTAACACCCAATCCAGCAGGAATAACAATAACAGAAGATACGGTTGCTAATACCATAACTATAGCTGGGATACCATCTGCCACCGGATTTGACATCACAGTTACAAGTCCAACAAACACCAGCTGTATGGCTATGTTAACTTATGCCGGTGTCGATTGTAGTTGTCCTGATTTACCAGAACCGACGATTACCAATCCTCCTGCAGATTTAACAATTTGTGAAGGAAATGCAATCCCTACTTTGACAGCAACAATACCCGCTGCACCTGCTGGTTTGGTAGGGCGTTGGTACTATGAAGACGGCACACCTATACCTGGACAAGATAACACACCTTCTTATACCCCAACTACTGCTGAGATAATGGCAGAAGGTGATACCTTCTTTGTGGAGGCTTATGATCCGAATGACGGATGTACTAGTGATCGGGTTCCAGTAACATTAACAATACTACAACCACCTACATTGACAACACCAGCTAATGTTACTGAATGTGAGGGGACATACAGCTTACCTGTTCTAATAACTGGAAACTATTATGATGCCACAGGAGGCCCAGGAGTAGCAACAGAGATTGCAGCAGGAACAACTATTAACACTACTCAAACCATATTCATCTATGCAGAAAACCCAAGTCTAGCAGGATGTTCGAGTGAAGTATCTTTTAACGTTACGATAACACCCATACCTGTAGCTACAGCTCCTGCTGATTTTACAGCATGTGGAGAAGCAATAGTACCCACCATTGCCAACCTTCGATTTTTCACACAACCAGGAGGTCTAGGAGATGAACGTTTTCCTGGTGAGCAGTTATTTGACACCGAAACAATTTATGTAGTAGAAACAGTAAATGGTTGTTCTAGCACAAATGACGCCTCCTTTACCATTACAGTAATAGAAGACCCCATTGTAGATTTAGGACCTGATCAAACTGTTTGTTTGGATGAGTTTGGTACTCCAGTGTCATCTGTAGAACTTTTTGCAAACCTAGATGATCCTTCCCTTTACGATTATGCATGGACTAAAGATGGTGCTCCTTTCGGAAACAATGAAGATTTTATTAGCACTATTGAGCCTGGGATTTACGACCTCACCTATACTTTAAGAGGTACAAGCTGTTCTTTTGATGCTTTTTTACCTATAGAAATCTCTACCATAGAAACACTTACTGACAATGACATTATTCTCAATGACGGCAACGCCGTTTCTATCAGCGACAACACAATTACCGTTACCGTTACAAAACCCGGAACCTATGAATATAGCCTTGATGATGATTTTAATTATCAAAGTAGTAATGTATTCACTAAAGTTCCTTTTGGTTTCCACACGGTATTTGTACGTAATGTAGAAGGCAGTTGTGATCCCGCAATTGCAGATATTGAACTTATCGGTTTTCCAAAATTCTTTACACCCAATAATGATTTTGAGAATGATGCTTGGAATATTGTTGATAATAATGGAGATTTGCCCGATATGACCATTAGCATATTTGACCGCTATGGAAAATTACTAAAAACCATAACGCCAGATAGTGCTGGATGGAACGGCACCTACAATGGACGCCCTATGCCAGCAACAGATTATTGGTTTTTTGCACAACTAGAAGACGGCACCCAATTCCGAAGTCATTTTTCACTAATTCGATAAATGACTATAACAAAACAACGCAAGATAAATAATGCGCTTAACCGAATAGAAATGACTCCTATGAAAAATATATCGCTAATTGTTTTATTCCTCTTGAGCTTTTGGAGCCCAAACATATTAAAAGCACAAGAAGGATTACCGATTTATTCTGATTATTTGACTGATAATTATTATTTGATTCACCCTTCCATGGCTGGCGCTGCAAACTGTGCACAAGTACGATTAACCGCACGTCAAAATTGGTTTGGACAAAAAGACGCTCCAGGATTACAAACACTGAGCATCAATAGTAGCTTAGGAAATAGTAATTCTGCAATTGGTGGTATTGCTTTTGCGGACAACAATGGATACCATTCGCAATCTGGAGCCTATGTCACTTATGCACACCATTTGAAGTTTTCTAGAAGTGATCTTGATCTAAATATGTTGTCATTTGGTCTTAGTGCTGGTTTATTACAATACCGATTAGATCGTTCCGAATTTGTAGCTGGAAATGATCCATTAGCTGCTGGAGGAAATCTAAGCAGTGGTGAATTCAATATAGATTTTGGTTTTTCCTATCACTTATACGACTTCTACGCACATGTTACGGCAAAAAACCTTCTTAAGAATTCAGGAATCAACAACGATTTACAAATTACCAGTAACTTACGACGGTATTTAATTTCGACAGGATTTATAATCAGTAAGCCTGGTAAAACTTTATCTTACGAACCTTCCCTCTTGATACAACATCAAGAAGGCACCAAACAGTCTACTATAGATTTCAATATAAAACTTTATCAAAAATTAAAGTCAAACACATTATACGGAGGGATTTCCTATCGCCGAAGTTTGGACGGTGCTGAATTTTTGGAAGGTAATGAGATTGTAAGCCAGAAACTGAATTACTTCACTCCATTCATCGGACTGAATTACAAGAAATTTACTTTCGCGTACACCTATTCGCATCAACTAAATTCACTAGTATTTGATAATGGAGGGTTACATCAGATTACACTAGGCTTTGACTTTTCTTGTAAAAAAGAGCGTTATGATTGTAATTGCCCTGCTATTAATTAAAGAATTAAGAGGTAATTAATAACGTAATCACTATTCAAAAAAAGTGTTGAGAAAAGCTTAGTAATTACGAAAAACTACTCCGTTTTATAGTAAAAATCAAACAAAACCTCATAACTACGATAGCTAAACACTTAACCGTATTTGAACATTATTAGTCAATTTCTTTATAAAATTTTGAAAATCAATGATATTTTTGTAAATTGTTAAATCTGTAACAAAGTGGTTGAATTACACTTTATCCTAAAAAAAATACCTTTAATGGAGATTTTTAGGTAAAAAAAAACGATAAACGCTTTGTTTTTAGGTAAAAAAAATTAAATTTGCCTTATATAAACTAGAGTAATGAACAAAAAATAATATCAGTATTGCGTCATAAAAAAAGAAAAACCAAATAAAAAGTTATTAAATAAAGTATAAAAATAACAGTTAAGCCCCTGGTTAACAATTTTTTAAAAAAATGGCACAGTTGTTGAAAATGATAATACAAAATTTAAATCTACTACAAATGAAAGCAATTTTAACCCCCGTACTCCTACTTCTTGCGGCATTTACTATGACTGCACAAGAGCACGAGCTTTACTTTGTATCTGCGGAAACTACCGATTTACGAAGTGGACCTGGAACAAATTACAATATTGTAACACAACTTAGTAAAGGTATGCAAGTTGACCTCATCAGCGAAGATTTCGGTGAATGGTGGACGGTTCAATACCGGACTATGAATGGTTTTGTTAAGGCATCTGATTTGTTAGCCGTAATGGCAGCAGTTCCTCAACAACAACAACAACAACAACAAGCACCACCTCCAGTTGCGCAACAACAGTATACACCTCCTCCTGCTAATGATAGCTTTGATGATTGGGAAGATACTGCACTCGAAACAGGTGATGAACTTGAATGTTTAAATATTTCGCCACAATATGATTATAAGTTAGATAATTATCTTAAAATCGACGTGAGCCAAAATACCGAGGCAGTTGTTAAGCTAATTAAAGTTGGAGACAATCCATCTGAAGAATTATGCTACAGACTAGCATATATTCAAAGTGGCGATACGTATCACATGAAAAATATTCCTTCTGGAAAATATTATTTGAAGATCGCTTATGGTGAAGAATGGAAACAACGTACGGTTAATGGAAAATGTATCGGTCGATTCGTACGAAAAGCTTTGTACAAAATGGGAGATCAAATATTGAACTTTACTCCTGTTAGATTAGCGCAAGGTATGGATGTTCCATCATTCGAATTATCTCTTGACGTATCAACGGATGGTACTGGAAATAGCTTTGATACTGATGATATTTCAGAAGAATTTTTCAACAACTAAAATATATTATATAGCATAAAACTACACAACATATCAAACTGCATAATTTGTAGTAAAAAGGATCGCTTATTAAATTAAGTGATCTTTTTTTTATTTATAAGTGTTATAAGAAAACATTACTTGTCCAACAAAGACAATACAACTCAACAACCATAAACTACAGCGCCATAGTTTTAATACATATTGAATGAAAATTCATATGTAACAAAAAAGTAGGCAGTCTCAGTAAACAATATTTGTCCCTAGATGTACAAAATTGTTTACTGAAAATTAAATATTTATTACAGTTTTTAGAACTTAAACCCGTGCGCTGAGACCTATACATTAAAATTCATAGCTGCTTGCCAAGCGAAAAGGCAGGCAGGCTTTTGACTATAATTGAGGTCAATTAAAAAAGCTAAACAGACAAACTGTTTAGCTTTTGATATTTACGTATGATACAACATTTAATCTAAATGATACAAATTAGCTATTAGCTAAATGACGTTCTCTAGCTAATAAGGTATTTTTAAGCAACATTGCAATTGTCATTGGCCCAACTCCGCCTGGTACAGGCGTAATATAAGAAGCCTTCTTGCTTACATTTTCATAATCTACATCTCCAGTAATTCTATATCCTCTAGGCCTAGAAGCATCAGGAACTCTAGTAATACCCACATCAATTACTACCACATCGTTCTTGACCATATCTGCCTTTACAAAACCAGGAACTCCTAGGGCAGAAATAACAATATCTGCCTGCCTGATTATTTCATTAATATTTTTGGTACGGCTATGCGTTAACGTAACAGTAGAGTTACCTGGAAATCCTTTACGCCCCATCAAGATACTCATTGGTCGTCCAACTATATGACTGCGGCCAATCACCACCGTATGCTTTCCTGAAGTTTCTACTTGATAACGATCCAATAGTTCTAAAATCCCAAAAGGAGTGGCAGGTATAAATGTAGACATATCTAACGCCATCTTACCAAAGTTTGTCGGATGGAAACCATCAACATCCTTATCAGGGTGGATGGCCATTAATATTTTTTGCTCATCAATTTGTTTTGGCAAAGGTAACTGCACAATAAACCCATCAATCTCATCATTTTCATTAAGCTCTTCTATTTTTTTAAGAAGCTCTATCTCACTAGTAGTACTAGGCATTTTGACCAATGTGGACTCAAACCCTATGCGCTCACAAGCTTTTACTTTACTCCCAACATAAGTAAGACTAGCCCCATCATTACCAACAATTACTGCCGCCAAATGTGGCACTTTCTCGCCACGTTGTTTCATTTTTGAAACTTCAACAGCAATCTCATCTTTGATATCATTACTGATTTTCTTTCCGTCTAATATTTCCATATTACTTTTTATTTTGGACATAGAGCATGTCTCTATACTAGTGAACTTTGTTTGAAAAAGTTTTATATTTTAGTAGTCTCGGGGTTATCGTCCTTTCCCCATCATTTGCATGAGACGTTTTCCCTTACCACCTTGCATCATCTTCATCATTTTACTCATCTGATTAAATTGCTTTAGCAATTGATTCACTTCTTGCACAGAGGTTCCTGAACCTTTGCCAATACGTTTTTTACGGCTCGAGTTGATAATTTGTGGCTTTGTGCGTTCCGCAGGAGTCATAGAATGAATAATTGCTTCAATATGCTTGAAAGCATCATCATCAATATCAATATCCTTCATCATTTTACCAGCTCCAGGAATCATTCCTACCAAATCCTTCATATTTCCCATCTTTTTGACTTGCTGAATTTGATTCAGGAAATCATCAAAACCGAACTGATCTTTGGCAATTTTCTTCTGTAATTTACGCGCTTCTTCTTCATCAAACTGTTCTTGCGCTCGTTCTACCAAAGAAACCACATCCCCCATTCCGAGAATACGATCTGCCATACGTGCAGGATAGAACACATCAATAGCCTCCATCTTCTCACCAGTACCGATAAATTTAATCGGTTTATTCACGACAGACTTAATAGAAATTGCCGCTCCACCACGAGTATCCCCATCCAACTTTGTCAGGATGACACCATCAAAATTCAGAATATCATTAAAGGCTTTTGCGGTATTCACCGCATCTTGACCTGTCATTGCATCTACCACAAACAGCGTTTCTTGAGGCGTAATTGCTTTATGGATATTTGCAATCTCGGTCATCATCACCTCATCGACCGCCAAACGTCCAGCGGTATCCACGATCACTACATTATGACCATTTTGCTTTGCATGCGCAATACCAGCCTTGGCTATAGCAACAGGATCATTATTACCACGATCACTAAAAACCTCTACTTTTATTTGATCACCGACTACATGCAACTGATCAATTGCCGCAGGACGGTATACATCACAAGCTACTAATAGCGGATTTTTAGATTTTTTAGTTTTAAGAAAATTGGCAAGTTTACCAGAAAAAGTCGTTTTACCCGAACCTTGTAATCCAGACATCAATATCACAGAAGGTGCTCCAGATAGATCTACTCCTACTACATCACCACCCATCAGTTCTGTCAACTCATCTTTGACCAATTTGACCATGAGTTGTCCTGGTTTCAAGCTTTTTAATACATCTTGACCAAGTGCTTTTTCTTTTACTCTATTGGTAAATTCTTTAGCGATTTTAAAATTCACATCCGCATCTACCAACGCTCTTCGAACTTCTTTGAGGGTCTCGGCCACATTGATCTCTGTGATCTGCCCATGTCCTTTTAGAATATGAAGTGCTTTATCTAACTTGTCGCTTAAATTATCAAACATAATATTATACTATCATAAAGTTATATACTCACCAAATGGTCATTGTACCTAATACCATTACAAATGAGCGATTGCAAATTTACGCATTTGCCTCGTATTACGGAATTTTTACTCCTAAGATTCGACTATCAAATTTTGATTGAGTAACTATTTTTTTGTTCGCTCTCCAATAAATTGTTGTGAGTTATTTTTAAACAAGACATTAAAGGTTGTTAGACTCCCGTAGATCCTTGTAATGTATTGCTGCAAATCAATTTTATCCTGATCATCCATAACTTTACTTGCATTAATCTTTTGTTCCATAACCCGTATCCGATCTCGAACCATAACAATTTTATGAAAAAAGGTGTCAATTGGAATCTTTTTATCACTTAGATTTGGATCTCCAGGCTCCAAAATAAGTGTTCCTCCTTTCCACTTATCTGCGATCGGTATAATTTCCGAAATATCGGACCATTTCTTTAGCATAGCACGCAAACTGCTTTCTATTTCAGAAAAACTTACCGTATCCACCTCATCTTCTATAGCTTCAATAATTTCTATATCCTCATCAATCGCAATGGTTTCCAAACCTTGATCCATAAAAGTGACCCAGTACATTTTGCTACTCACATTTGTTACCACACCCATTCCGTAAGTGGCATGTTTGATTCTTGATCCTATTCCTAATAATTGCATTGGTATATTTTTTGTTATATTTAGTAAAGTGATTTTAACTTTTTTATTTCTAAAATGAAAATACAACTTTTTGTCTTTTTATGGTGCAGTATCTTGCTCTCAAATTCAATTTTTGGGCAAGCTGAAGTAATGAATACCTCCTTCGGAAAAATGCTTGACACTTTATTATCGCATACGGTACAAGAAATAGTACCCGAGCAACTCAAAGATAAATCAGCTATCATCTATTTGGATGCACGAGAAAAATCAGAATATAACGTCAGTCATATCAAAGATGCTATTTGGGTAGGCTATACGGGCTTCAAAAAAAAGCGTATTGATGATGTAGATAAAAATGCAGAGGTAGTGGTGTATTGTTCAGTAGGCTACCGGAGTGAAAAAATTGCGGAAAGACTTAAAAAACTTGGCTTCAAAAATGTATCAAATCTCTATGGAGGTATTTTTGAATGGGCACATCACAATAATGAAGTGTATAATGAAAATGGTGTCACGGACAGCATTCACGCCTATGATAAAAACTGGGGACAATGGCTTGAAACAGGAAATAAAGTTTATAAATAATTTACTTGCTGTTTTTAAAAGCTTTTTTAAAACTTCAAAATAAAATTACTTCGATCTCAGAGGGTTTAACCAAATCAAAAAATATTTTATAAAAATTAGTAATTAACACCTCTTGGTTATTGCCTTTTTATATCCATATATCGTATCATTTTAAATCAAAATATACTATAAACAGTGTTTTTTATTGTAAATTTAAAAAATCAGTTACGACGAAGACATTGAGCGCAACATAAAAATGAAAGCCTCTTTTTTATCAAAAAAATAGTGAAATGAAAAATATCGTATTATACATTTTATTAGCTGTTTCGGTTCTCACCAGCTCCTGTATCAAAGAAGATATTATTGATGATCGTATTGCAACAGAGTTGAGAATCACAAATAGCCTTAACTCTTTAGCAATTGGCACTACGTTTCAATTTGAAACCTTATACCTTGACAATGTCGGCATGGAAGCAACGGCAGTATTGGATTGGACCAGTACTGACGAGACTGTAGCGACTGTTGACAATAATGGTCTTGTAACAGCACTTAAATTTGGCACTACTACCATTACTGCAACCACAACAACTACAGAAGAAATAATTAGTTTTGAAGATACTTTTGAGATCGGCGAAGAAACCATCCTCGAAAACCCTGTTCGCTCTGGAACCATTATCACTACTAGCAGTTATGCATTAGGAGGGGATTTTACTTTAGAAAACAATTCAGAAAGCAACAAAATTATTCTTGACATCGCTGATAATTATGTTGCATCTACTGCCCTACCTGGTTTATACATTTATCTTTCTAACAACCCTACGACTATTAATGGCGCTTTCGAAATAGGTCCTGTTTCAGTATTTCAAGGAGCGCATAGTTATGAAATCGATAATCAAACCGTGGGACTTAACCAATACAGCCATGTCCTCTACTGGTGCAAACCTTTTGGTGTAAAAGTAGGCGAAGGAGAAATTAATAATTAAACCATTCCGAAAAAACATAACCACCATGAAATTACCATCGCTATTAAGTCTACTAGTTCTAATACTGGTAGCGCAGACTAATTATGGCCAATGGACAAAAGGAAAAAACAAAGGCTACTACAAACTAGGCTTTTGGTCTCTAGTCGCTGACCAACATTACACAGACACAGGAGCTATTGATCCTAATGCCACTCGCGGTGTTTTTAATCTAAATTTTTATGGAGAATATGGACTTACAGACAAACTAGATGCTATCGCTTATATCCCTTTTTTTGCAAGAACCTATCAAAATGAGCAAGTTTCTGGCACTACTAGAGAAATAATACAGGAAGGAGAAGCTATTAATAGTATTGGAGATACCGATATAGGTTTACGCTACCAACTTTTCAAAAAAAATCACCTAGCCCTATCCTCTACTTTGAAGTTAGGATTACCGTTAGGAAAAAGCTCTGGAGGTTCTGACGGAAGTTTCCAAACGGGAGATGGAGAATTTAATCAATTGCTACAGTTAGATCTTGGTGGATCTTTTTCCATTAGCAAAGCGGCAGTGTATACCAAAACCTATCTTGGTTTTAATAACCGAACACAAGATTTTTCTGATGAATTACATTTTGGTGGAGAAGCAGGTCTTGGCTTATGGAAGAATAAAATTTGGTTAATTGCAAGAATTAATCGTGTTCAGTCCTTGCAAAACGGTTCTAAATCTGCTCAAAATTCTCAAGGAAGTATCTTTGCCAACAATGTAGAATTTACGAGTATTGGTTATGAAGCTGCCTATTATATTACCAAAAAAATTGGCGCTTCTTTCTCCTATGCTACAGCAGTAGACGGTAGAATTATTTATGCAAACCCAAGCATTTCTGGAGGTATCTTTATGGACATAAAGTAATTAATCCAATGTGTTGAATACCAAAATTATCTTTTCCCCAAATATGAATGCTAAAAAATCAAAACTGTATTATCACAAAACAACACCTCATCAAGTGGAAAATATAGTTCCTGAAATTAGAGAAATCACTCCTTCTGAAACCTTACCGGTCCGACATGAAGTAATGTGGCCAAATAAGCCCTTGGACTATGTAAAATTACCTAATGATAAAAATGGACGACATTTTGGTTTATGTATTAATGGCAAAATCATATCCATACTATCCCTATTTATAAAAAACAATGAAGTACAATTCAGGAAATTTGCTACATTGACCGAATTTCAAGGATTAGGATATGGCACCATCTTATTGAAGAATATCATAGCCTTAGTTAAAAAAGAAGGAGTTAAAAAAATATGGTGCAATGCACGAATAGAAAAATCAGCATTCTACGAGAGATTTCTATTAAAATCAACCAATACAAAATTTCATAAAGGTGGTATTGATTATGTTATTATGGAAAGAAACTTTATTTCTATAAAAGAAAATAAAAACAAAGGATAATATTTTTAAATCATCTTAAAAATCACAAAGCATTTACAG
>CAZYRG010000011.1:0-29000 GCA_964650425.1 uncultured Flavobacteriaceae bacterium | reverse complement strand
CATACATAGTATTAGATTGTATTGAAAGGGGTATGTTTAAAATTAATATCATGAGTTTTTATAGTTAAGATCTAAAAAGCAATCTTATGAATAACGATTTCAAATTATCTTTAATCGTTCCTGTTTATTTTGAACAGGAAGTAATAAAGCAATTTATAAAAGAGGTAACTATAGAGTTACTTGAATTAGAACTCGATTATGAAATTGTTTTTGTAGATGATGGAAGTAAGGATCTCACTGTAGATCTAATAAAAGGAGTAGCTAAAGAAAATCATCGAGTCAAGCTGCTTGAGTTGTCATATAATCATGGTAAACAAGCTGCTGTAACTGCTGGAATTAATTATGCTAAAGGAGATTATATGCTTTATATGGATCCTGACTTACAAGATCCGCCAAAGGAAATTAAAAATTTTATTTCGGAAATAGGAAAGGGCTATGATTTGGTTTTTGGTGTTCGGAAAGAGAAAAAAGATAGTTTGAAAAACAGAGTGTTTTCAAAAATATTTTGGTCTGTCCTTGATAAATATACAGGGTTGAATTTGCCAAGAGGATTGGCCGTAATGCGAATTTTTAACCGAGATTTTGCAGAGAGATTTTTACTCTATAATGAACAAAATCGTTTTATAGAAGGGTTGTTTATGCACATTGGAATGAATCAATCGGTGATTGAAATAGACCAGCGAGAACGATTTGCTGGGGTGAGTAAGTTTAATTTTAGAAGAAAAATGAATTTAGCTTTTGATGCTATTTTTGATTTTTCGGAACTTCCGTTGAAGTTAGCGGTGCGATTTGGTGTTTTTTTGGCACTTTTTGGTGCCTTAGCACTAGTAATAATATTAGTTGTGAAATTATTTTTTATTGACTTTCATCCAGGTTGGCCTTCAGTTTTTGGGTTTTTGGTATTGTCATTAGGGATTCAGCTTTTTTTTATTGGACTTCTTGCATTATATATAGGACGCATTTATAGAGAGTCAAAATCTAGGCCGTTATTTTCAATCAAAAATACGACCAACATCTAATTGACAATGAGGGTAGCAATAGTTGGAGCGAATAGTTTTTTGTCACAAGCATTATTGTCTTTGGTGAGTTCTGATTATGAGGTGCTACAGGTTTACAATGAGAGACAAGATAGACTTTCTGAAAAATTTTCAAGAATTTCAATAAATGGTTTTTTGAAAGAGAAACCAGTAGTGAATTATCTTTTTTTTATTGCTTCATATATCGATTTTGACGAGGGTTTAAGATCTTTAAATCAGCTACTTGAAACTAATATTCTTTTACTGAAAAGAATTTCTGAAACTTTTGAAGATGTAAAAATTATACATTCCTCTTCAGTTGCCGTTTACGAACTTTCGAATACTACAATCAATGAAGAATCTAGAGTTAATCCAAGTAGTAGTTACGGAATGTCAAAATTGTGGGCAGAATCAATTGTCCGTAATCATAAGGGAGGTGGGGTAAATATTAGAATTTCGTCACTTTTTGGAGAAGGAATGAATCAAAAAACATTTTTGCCCAAAATTATTCAAAGTGCAATTGTAAATAAGCAAATAACAATTTATGGAGATGGTACCAGAATGCAAAATTATATCTATGTTAAGGACGCCGCGGATATTTTGTTTAGAGCCATGTGTTTGAAAACAACATTGCCATTACTTGCGGTTGGAAATAACTCTTATTCAAATATTCAGATAGCCATTATGGTCACAGAATTTTTTCCAGAACTAGAAATTGTACATCATGGAACTGATAATTCGGCTAGTTTTTTTTATGACAATCAGCATACCAGAAAATTATTAGATATTCCCGTGTCGAATACCTTTAAAAAACAATTGAGAAATACAGCACTATGGCTACAAAAACAGTTTTAGTTACGGGTATCGGAGGTAATGTTGGGCAAGGTATTTTGCGAAACATTAGAAACTTGGATTATGATATTCAAATAATAGGTTGTGATATCGCATCATTTACTGCGGGGAGTCATTTATGCGACAAAACCTATGTAGTACCCTATTCTTATGAAAGAAATTATACTGCTGAGATACAAAAAATAATAGCAAATTGTAATGTAGATTTGATCATACCATCTACAGATTATGAAGTGTATTATTTGGGATTGTTTAAAGCGGAATTAAATGCTTTTGTGTTGGCGTCAGATGCGCATATTTCAAAACAATTTTTGGATAAATATGCAACGTACAAACTTTTTGAGAAAGAAGGAATTCCTTTTGCTAAATCATGGTTGCCTGAAGAGTACAGCAACTCAGAACAAGAAATAATTGCAAAACCTCGGGAGGGAAGAGGTTCTAGAGGGATTATAGTAAATCCCAATGATATCAGTGTTTTTGGAGAAGATTATATGATTCAGAAATTGCATAAGGGTATTGAGGTAACAACGGCAGTTTATGTGAATAAAGCGCAAGAAGTTCATGGTATTTGCTCGATGGAACGTACACTAGAAAATGGGACGACTTCAAAGATTATTGTGAATAACACCTATGATAAAAAGTTAAGAGGGATTGCAAAAATGATAGCTGATTTGGATGGTGTTCGCGGAAATTTTAATATTCAAAGTATAATAGATGATTCAGGAAGTATACATCCATTTGAAATAAATTGCAGAATTTCTGGGACTAATTCTATAAGACATAATATTGGATTTCAGGATGTTAAATACGCTTTGCAAGAGTATTTGTATAACCAAAAGCCTGATCCGGTCAATATTACGAATCCCAAAGCGATAGCTGTGCGAATATTAATGGATGTAATTTATCCAGATGCAACTACTTTTGAAACCCTTAATAATAAATCTTCCAAGCATTTTATTTATTGATAATGAGTACATACAAATACATACTTTTTGATGTAGCAGGAACACTGTTGTATAAGCCTAGTTTTTATAACACTGTAACGCAAATATTACGAGAAAATGGTAGTGTGGTTGATATATTGGAGTTGAAAAAAGTGCATAAATTATTATCCGAGGTGATTCATTTTCCGGATCGAACTGATAAGAAATTTTATGAGCATTTTAATGCAGAATTATTATATGCTTTGGGAATTATTCCTACAGTAAAATTGCTGGATACTATTTATGATTCTTGTTCGTATTTGCCTTGGGAGAAATTTGAAGACACAAAAATTCTTAGCGAAATTAATATTCCTATGGGTATTATTTCTAATTTTAATACAACATTAAAACAAAAACTAAACGATTTTTTTGACCCTGTTTTTAAAGACGTTTTTGTTTCTGAAGAATTAGGTGTAGCAAAACCGTCAAAATTGTTTTACCAAAAGGCAATAGAACAAATAGCAATAGCGCCGCAGGAACTATTGTATATCGGCGATTCTGTCAAGTTGGACATTGAACCAGCAATAGATCTTGGAATACAGTCTTTGTTGATTGATAGAGATGGTATTTTTCCGTCATCGAAATACCAAATAAGTACGCTTACAGAAGTTTTAACATTTATACATGGGTAATATACTAGGAATTATTGGAGCAGGACATCTAGGGCAGCAAATCGCTCATTACGCGATTACGGATAAGCACTTTGAACAAGTTGTTTTTTTTGATGATTTCGCAGCAGAAGTAGAAATCCAAGGATGTCCGGTTTTGGGAAAGACTGAAGATGTAATAGCTAGTTTTGCTGCAAAAAAAATCACTCATTTGATGATCGGAATTGGTTACAAGCATATGAATGTTCGGGCCGAACTATTTGAAAAATTTAGCAACGCTATTCCTTTTGCCACCGTTATACATTCATCTTGCTGGGTTGATCCTACGGCGAAAATAGGTAGAGGAGTCGTTATATATCCTGGATCTACAGTTGATGCCAATGTTACTATTGAAGATAACGTGCTACTTAATGTGGGTTGTACTATAGCACATGATACCAAAATAGCTTCGCATTGTTTCCTTTCGCCAAGAGTAGCATTAGCAGGTTTTGTGAGTGTTGGCACACAGGTGCAATTAGGAATCAATTGTACCGTCATCGATAACATTACTATTCTAGCGATATCTCAAATAGGTGCAGGCGCTGTCGTAGTCAGTGATATCATTGAAAGAGGAGTATATGTTGGAATTCCTGCCAGATTAAGAAAGGAAAAATAACGAAGAATTAATATGCTTGAAAAAATACAATTTTTTCTATTTAAAAAAGTCTCACCAGTTGGTTTGGCAATTTTTAGGATTGCGTACTGTCTAGTTTTTCTATTTGAAATTATCACGATTTTTAATTACAGACAACTTTATTTTGATAAAATACCATATTTAGATGTTCATTTTCCAGATAATGAGATGTTATTGCTGCTGTGGATAAGTGTTATTATCGCTGTTCTTATTGGTTTTTTTACAAGAATTGCGACTGTAGTAAATTATGTATTCACAATTGTTTTTATTTCCAGCATGACAATGTATGAGTATCATATTTTTTATACCTATGTGGGAGTAAACTTTTTGCTGATGTTTTTGCCAATAAGTAAAGTGTTGTCTGTTGATAGGATAAGGGAAAAAATCAAATACATAGATAAAGGGTTGCTATATAATGAAGATAAAATAGCTAAAATTAATTACTTAGCACCCATTTTTATTGGTATTGGGTTGTTTTATTTCGATTCGGCGACCGTTTATAAAATGCAATCTCCAATGTGGTTGAAGGGTTTGGGGTTGTGGTTGCCTTCATCTGTTCCTCCAATCACTATTTCTGAAAATCAATGGTTTTTGAATCAAGAATTTTTAGTTAAATTTTTGTCTTACCTCACTATGGTATTTGAGTTTATGTTCGTTTTTCTATTCTGGAACAAACGATATAGAGTAGTTATGGTTCTAATAGGTATATGCTTGCATTTAGGAATTTTTATAGAGTTTCCTATTCCTTATTTCGCGCTAGGATATGTAGCCATTTATTTGGCCATGGTTCCAATTTCTTTTTGGAGTACCTTTTGGAATAAAATGTTTCCAAAAAAACATAAGGTAACCCTGTTTTATGACAAAAATAAAGTAACAGCTAATAAATTTATTACGCTTATTCGTTGTTTTGATATTTTCAATGCAATCAAAATTAGTAGTAAAGATAAATTTTTGGAAGATACTAAATTAGTAGCTAATAAAAATTTGATTTTGACTGATCCTGAGGGGGTTTCTCATGTTACTAAGGATTTGTATTTAAAGATATGTAAAGCTTCTCCCTTATGTTATCCTATCTTTTGGTGTTCTGGCCTAAAACCATTCAAAAATTCTTTTATTACAAGTTTAAATCAAGATTCTGAAACTAGTAGAACGATGGAATTTGTTAACTTCAAGCATAACAGTAGTGGCCGAACAAATAATATTTTTTTGATATCATTTGTTCTTTTGGCAATACTACTTCAAGTCCAAGTTCATCACAATTTATTTTGGTTTACTAATTCAGGAAGTGTAAATAAATTTTCAAAAAAATACCTCGGAATTACTAGTCATGATGTTTTTGTAGATGCACATTTTTATGGATATAAAAACGTATACACTTTGAAGTACAAAGGAGAATTACTTCCTATATTGGATGATAAGGGGATGGCCGATCAATATGTTTCTGGAGGTAGTTTTGCGTACTGGGTTTTTAGAGTAAACAAACCTTTTGTTAAAGAAAATCAATATTCTTTGAGGAAAGGGATGATTGATTATTCGTCTTTTTGGATGCATAGGACTAATATTGATATGTTAAAAAAACAAGAGTTCGAAATTGTCAGAAAAAAAATATACTTATCTTTTCAATGGGAGAAAGATCTCTTGAATAAAAATATTAAAATCCCTTGGGAAAATGTTGGTAAATTAACTTGGCAAAATAAAGCACCAAAGTTTTTATGGAGCTCTAGTATAAAGAAATAACTAATTAAGAAGAATAATGATTCCATTCAATAAGCCATATATGACTGGTGATGAGTTGTATTATATAAAAGATGCAGTGTCTCGAGGTAAAATTTCTGGAAACGGTTACTATACGCAACAATGTCATAAATATTTTAAGGAATATATGGGGTTTCGAAATTGTCTTTTAACATCTTCCTGTACGGACGCTTTAGAGATGGCTGCGATACTAATAGATATAATGCCAGGAGATGAAGTAATAATACCGTCTTATACATTTGTATCTACGGCAAATGCTTTTGTATTGCGTGGAGCAAAAATTGTTTTTGCAGATAGTTATCCAGATAATCCCAATATCGATGCATCGACTTTATCAAGTTTGATAACTCCAAATACCAAAGCTATTGTTGTTGTGCATTATGCTGGGGTTGCTTGTGACATGGATAGGGTTATGAATTTAGCAAAAGAACATAATTTATATGTTATCGAGGATGCTGCACAGGCAATAGATTCTTTTTATAAAGGAAAACCTTTGGGAAGCATTGGGCATTTGGCAGCATTTTCATTTCATGAGACTAAAAATATTATTTCGGGAGAGGGAGGGATGTTAGTAGTAAACGACGAGCATTTTGATCAGCGAGCCGAAATTATTTGGGAAAAAGGCACGAACCGTTCAGCGTTTTTTAGAGGAGAAGTAGATAAGTATTCATGGGTGGATGTAGGGTCTTCATTCTTGCCATCTGATGTGACCGCAGCTTTCTTGTATGCGCAATTAGAAAATATAGAAAAAATTCAAACTAGGCGTAAAAAATTATGGAATGCCTATTATGAAGGCTTAAAAGGATTAGAAGAAGAAGGATTGCTTCAGCTTCCAAAAGTGCCGGAGTATGCTACGTTTAATGGTCATTTGTTTTACATAGTTTGTAGTAGTATGGAAGAGCGATCAAGTATTATATCTTTTCTGAAAGGTTATAATATCCATCCAGTTTTTCATTATTTATCATTACATAAAAGCCCGTATTACAGCAAAGAAAACGAATCTCATGTTTTGCGAAATTGTGATAATTTTGCAGATCGGTTACTGAGATTACCACTGTATTACGAGTTGGATAGAGAGAATCAAGATAGAATAATAAGCCTAATTAGTACTTTTATAAAAAAGAATTAAATGACATTTAAATTACCCTTAATACCTTATGAGTTTACTTATAAGCAGTCGTTTGTTGTTCTGGCCTTAATAGTTGGTTTACTTATGCCGTATTTAAGTTTGGATTATGGGATTATCGAAGATGCACGATGTCATAAGGAGCATGGGGAGCGACTATTAGAGTATTTTAAAGGTGATGATAACTTGGCAGCACAAAGCCCATTGAATAATGATGGGACTTATATATATGTTAATAAGAGTTTGGAACATGAACATCGGGGGATGAATGGATTTGGAGGCTTTTTTGATTTGATTTCAAGTTTTTTACATCAGTTTTTTGATGTACTAGGAATTTATGAGTTCCGGAATTTATTGAGTTCATTGTTTGGATTTTTACTTTTTTTATTTTGTGGTCTAATCGCTAAAGAGATTGGTGGGTGGAAATTGGGTGTGGTAGCATTCGTTTTTGTAGTGTTAACACCGGTGCTGTTTGGACATTCCATGTATAATCCAAAGGATATTCCCTTTGCTGCTTTTTATATTTTCTCAACCTTTCATATCCTTAAGTTACTTAAAGAGCTTCCAGAAGTAACATTGAAAAGAGCTTTTTTTTTAATTCTAAATATCTCGATATCAATTAATATCAGGCTTGTTGGACTTGTTGTTATTGGTCATGTTTTTTTTGCGGTCTTTTTATGGTGGTTTATCACTAATTATCAGGAAAAATTTGAAAAGATAGTTTTAAAAGACACGTTTTTTCTGGTAGCTAAGGTTTTTGCTGTTTGTATTCTAGGGTATCTTGCCACTAGTCTTTTTTGGCCATATGTTCAGTCTAATATTCTTACAGGTCCTGTTGAACTATTTATTGCTGGAAAGAATTTTAACGGGTTTGAAGCTACGCAACTATTTGGTGGGGTATGGAAGTCAAGTTTCAATATGCCTTGGTATTATATGATATCTGTGCTGTTTTTGTTGACACTTCCATTGCATAGTTTATTGGGGATGGTCTTAGTTCCTGTGTTGTATTCCAAAAAGGTGAATTTTAATAAAGTACTAGTTTCTTTTTTGTTATTTGCTTCGTTTTTTCCTTTGGTTTTGATTGTTTTGGGTAGACCTAATAGTTATGATAATGGGAGGCAATTTTTATTCGTTATTCCTACAATGCTTATAGTTGGTGCATTAGCTTGGTATGCTTTGATGCAGGTCCTTATTAAAAATGGTGTTTATAGGAAATTGATATGGGGCTTATTTTTAGTATTGTTATTGGAGCCATTTGGTTTTTTGTTAAAAAACCATCCATTACACTCCCTTTATTATAGTCCTTTGATAGGAGGTGTACGTGGAGCTTATGAGAATTATGAAATAGATTATTGGGGAGTTGGTATAAAACCTGCCATTGATTGGTTAGCAGATAATACGATAGAAAAATCTCCTCCAGCAAAAGTGAGAATGTACTATGGTGATCAAATAAAATTGAGTTATTTCACGAAAAAGAAGTCTAATTTACAATATGTAGCAGCACCCCAGAATTCAGGAAATTGGGATTATTCTATTGTTATGTTGACAGAAGCGAAACTTAGGAGAGAATTGGTTGGTAACTGGCCTCCAGAGAATACAGTTCATGAAGTAAAAGTAGGAGGAGTCACCGTGTCTGCTGTAGTGAAAAACACGCTCGATTCTAGGGATCAGATTACTGTGCTAGAGGAACAACTTTTAAAAATGCCCACTAGTTCTGGGTATATTCAATTAAGCTTGTTGTATTATAATAAGAAAAATTATTTAAAAAGTATCAGCGCATCTAAAAAAGCGATTTCTATAGACCAAAAAAACAGTATCGCTTATAATAACTTATGTTCTGCTTATAATATGCTTTTGATGTATGAAAAAGCAAAAGAAGCTTGTGAGAAATCATTAGAATTTAAGCAAAGTAATTTAGCTGCTAATAACTTAAACGAAGCAAATAAAGGTATTTCTAGGGTTGAAAAAGAAGGATTGACAAAAGGACAATATTTATCGTTGAGTTATAATTACTATCAGTTACAAGAATATGAATACAGCGTTAGGACAAGTAAATCCTTATTGAGTATAGATCCTCATAATTATTTGGCATACAATAATATATGTGCTTCTAATAATGTTTTGAAAAATTATATTAAAGCTGCAAAAGCCTGTAGAAAAGCGTTGGATATAAAACCAGATTTCGAGTTAGCTAAGAATAATTTGAAGATAAGTGAAAGTGCAATTAGTGAATAACGGTAATGATAAATAAAAAACATTGAAGCTACTTCGCTTCTTTTAATTTTTCATTTTGCATCCAATTTAGATTATTTTTTGCTAGTTGAAAATTAGGGTTTGATTCGAGAGCTTTTAAACAATGAGAAATGCCACTATCCCATTTTTTTAGATTCCCGTAAGCAAAACCAATGTTATTGTGCGCAGTGCTATGATTTGGGTTTATAGCTAATATTTTCAAGTGTATTTCTATACTTTTCTCAAATTGCTTTTGATTCAAATAAAATAAACCTTGTTTTATAAGATTGTCTTGTTCTGATAATTCTTGGTTCACAATAGTTTTTTGTTCTTCAGTGTGCTCTATTTTATTTTTGTTTCTAAGTGTGATGAAAATGAATATGAAAAATGGAATAATTAAAAAAATAAGTATTTCTATTAGGTTGCGGGATCTTTTATTTTTCAAGATGTTTTTCATAAAATAAATTTTATCGTCTGCTTAATGAACAGAAAAATGCGATTTATTATTTATAACCAGTTATAATTATTCCTAAGAAGTTGTTTTTTTATGCTTCGATAGTTTTTTCTAATTTACCCAAAGAATTAAATGATGCAAAATAAATTGTTGTAGAAATTATCAGAATTCGGGTATTTAAGAGTGTTTTTGAAAGTAATTATAATTCTTTTGATGTTGCTTGCTATAGGTTCGCGTTTTTTTTCAGACAAGGATTCTAATCTAACAAGGTTAATTAGAATTCGGATCAATTGTTTTTTGCTTTTAACAATCTAAAATGAAAGAAATTCCTGTTATAATGTGAGAAAGGCAAGTTGGAGTTTCTTCTATATATTATATGATAAAAGTTATTTTAGCCATTATTTATACCTATATTAGAACAATAATTTAGAAAATAAATCACCCAATGGAGAAAGTTCAAATTTTAGCCATACTAGCTAGTTTGTTGTTTACTTTTTTTGTAATTCGATTGATTCTTAAAGGTAAGTTGAGAGAAGAATATTCCGTAGTTTGGATTTTTTGTACATTTTTTCTTATCCTTTTTTCTTTTTGGAGAGATGGACTAGATTACGTTTCTGGGTTAATGGGTATTTATGAACCACCCAATTTTGTATTTACCGCAAGTGTTTTTGTTATTTTTATTTATTTGCTTCATGTTAGTATTGTAGTTTCGAGACTTCAGGAGCAAAATAAGAAATTGGCCCAGGAAATAGCTTTGTTTAAAGAAAAAGTAAAAAGTAGTGATTAAATTAATTACGATTCGTAAAGTAGAATTTTTAATAAATGATTCTATAAAAGTTTAATCGATATATCTTCTTTTTATACATTATGACTTCACCCATATTTTTATTTAGTATTGATCTTGAAGATATTCGTTTGAGAATGGACAAGGGGTTGTTGTATGAGGCTCGTGTCGAAGTATTGATTGATAAGTATTTGGATTTTTTAAATGTTTACAATGCTAAGGCTACTTTTTTCACCGTTGGAGATATTCCAAAACACTATCCGAATATAATACAAACACTAGTTGATGAGGGGCATGAAATTGCTTGTCACTCCAATCAACATATTCCCATAGCAAATCAGACGAGACAGGAATTTGTTGATGATGTAGTTATGAATATGGAGAGCTTATATCGTTCAGGAGCGAAAGAAATTAGGGGTTATAGAGCACCGATTTTTTCAGTTACCCCTAAAACACCATGGGTGTTTGAAGAATTAAAAAACTTAGGTTTGGAATACTCTAGTTCTGTTCTACCTGCAAAAAACCCTATGTACGGATGGGAAAATTTTGGCGATGAGCCAAAAAAAGTAATTGATAATTTTTGGGAAATTCCAATGATTTTGAGAAAAAGTTCCCTTTTTAAAGTCCCTTTTTCTGGTGGTGTATATTTTAGATTTTTGCCTTTTTATTTTATAAAGAAGAGTTTTAAATATTATTTTGATGATGGAGTTGCAGTGACTAGCTATTTTCATCCATATGATATTGATTGTCGTCAGGAAAGATTTATGCATCCGGACATCGAAAATAATAGATTGTATAATGAGCTTTTGTATTTTAATAGGAAAGATGTTTTTCCAAGATTACATAAGATTATGCAAATTTTTCAACCAAAAATAATAAGTTATAGTGATTATATAGATCAGTTAAATAATTCGAATTAATGGAGTATAAATTTCTTCCCATAGCATTACAAGAAGACTCAATTGAAGCAATAACTACATTGTTGCAAATTACCTTCCCAACTGCAAAAAAGTATACAAAAGATTTTGTAAAATGGCAATATGTTCAAAACCCAGTTGGGCCAATGATTGGATACAATGCTTATTTGGGTAGTGAATTAGCTGCGCACTATGCATTGATGCCTATCAAAGCTTTTGTTGGTGGAAAGGAAGAAATGGGGCTTCTTTCTCTTAATACTGCTACGCATCCAGAACATCGAGGGAAAAGACTTTTTACGGTGTTAGCGCAAAAAAGTTATGAGGCTGCTATGAGTTTAGGGTATAGTTTTGTAATTGGGGTTGCTAATGCTAATAGTACCCCTGGTTTTTTGAAAAAGTTAAATTTTCAATTAGTTGGAAGTTTAGAGGCTAAGCTTGGCTTTGGGCGAATTGCAATAAAACCCAATAATGATCCTGTAATATTCGAAAAAATATGGGATAATGAGTCGATTAATTGGCGATTGTCTAACCCTTCACTTTCATACAAAGTAAAAAGAAACAGCATTTCAGCTGTTACGGATAAATTTGGTGTTCAGGCAATTCTTAAAGAATTTTCCTCAGGAGTTGAGTTGATGGATAATCAACACTCGTTAGGGATTAGGCCTTTAAAAATATGGATAGGTATAGATCATAATATTGACTGGGGTAAATCCTTTTATTTTGCTATTCCCAAAAAATTCAGACCTTCTCCGTTGAATCTTATTTTTAAAGACTTAACAGGAGAAAATAGAAAATTCGAATTTTCTAAGGTTAGGTTTCATGCATTAGATTTTGATGCCTATTAATTTTTATTCGTTATGCTTTTTTTTACTTTCTATTGAATAGTTATAGTTGTTCCTCAAAAGCTTGTTTTGAGGATTTATGTCTAATCCTTTTTTTCCTGCTTCGATAGCTTTATTCCAGTTTTTTAGGGCATTATAGGCTGCACAAATGTTGTTGTATAGGTTGTCTGAATTAGGGTGTTTTATTATACCCTGTTGCGCGATTTTTATGCAGTATTCAAAAAGAGCATAATTATAATATTGCAGACTTAGGTTTAAATAATTTTGCTCACTTTGATTTTGTTCCAATTTCTTCGTATGATTAGAAATATTGTTTTTGCGAATAAGAACATCATTTAAGTTGTTTTTTGCTAATTGAAAGTTTGGTTTTAACTCCAAAGCCTTTGTGCATGCTATTGTGGCTTGCTCAAAATCGCCTAATAGGTTTTGAGAAATACAGATGTTGTTATATGCTTCAGCTAATTTGTTGTTTAGTTTTAGTGCTTTTTTTGCAGCAATAATACATTTTTCGTACTGCTCTTTTTGATAATATTTCAAACTTAGACTAAGGTATTTCTTATCGGAAGGGTTTTTAGCTATTTCTATTTCTTCAAGGTCTAATTTGCTTATTTTTTTTATGCTAGCTTCTAAAAATTTTTGTGCTTCCTGATTATTTAGATCGATTTGCAAGGTTTTTTTTGCGATATTGTTTAGTAGACTCCAGTTTTCGTTTTCAAGGTATACTTCCATTAGCAACAATCTTGTAGGGATGTGTTGGGGTGAAATTTCAAGAGATTTTGATAAATTGTTTATTGCTTCTTTTGGTTTTTTATTCTTTAGTAAGAAGCGACCATAATAATACCAGGGGCTATAATATTTTGAGCCATATTTAATCGCGTTTTTAAAGTGACTTTCTGCTTTATTTTTGTTTTTTTTAGTATTATAAAGAATTCCAATATTTATATGTAATGAATGATAATATGGTGTGATATCAAGAGCTTGGAGAAAGTAGTTTTCTGCAATGTCGTAATTTCCTTTTGCCATTTGGGTTAATCCATAATTCATTAGGCCTCTACTATTTTTAGGACTTTTAATTGTAACATCTTTCCATAAGCTTTCTTCGTTATGCCATATTTCATTTCTATTATACGTTGTAAAAGAAAAAGTGATGAGTAGTATTGCTATTGTAATGGGAATGATATGTTTAGTATTGTTTTGGGATCTTTTAGATACATATAATATGAATAGGTTTATTGCGTATCCAATGCTGAGGCATAATCCTATGTAGGGGAAAAACATGCGATGATCATTTAGGACTTCTGCCAGTGGAATAATACTGGATGTTGGAACAAGAGCTATAAAAAACCAAGCAATACCAAAGCTAATAGGGGTTAATCGTTTTGTTTTTGATGTGATAAATGCAATTGCTATCAAGGTGATTACAAATAATATACTTAAGAAAAATTGAATGGACCATATGCTTTCCAGTATTTTCCAATCCGTATCCGCGCTCAAGTGAATCGGTAAAAATGCACTAATGAAGTAATAACTTATTGATGAAGGTTGGGTAATTAAATACCCAAAAGTGTTAGTTGAACCAGTATAGAAAGTATCAGGTGTCATTGATTGATGAAATACAAAAAGCAATGCACATACTATAAAAGAAGGAGCTGATGACTTAATAGTTTGCAATGTGGACGGTAAATGCTTTTTTGAAAAAAGCGCGAGGAAGTTTGACTTCTTTTCAAAAATTAATTGATAACAAAATAACAAGGGGGCAAACATTAAGGTTGTTGGTTTGCATAGAATTCCTATAAATATTGGGGCTAGGTATAAATGATAACGTTTAGCTACGGCTGAATATTGATAGAGCACAAAGGCTAGTAAGACAAAAAAAGTAGATTGCAGATCAGATCGTGCAATAATGTAATTTACTGTTTCTGCCATTACTGGATGTAGCATGTAAAATAACGTTATGCCACATGAGGTATAAAAAACAATTTTTTGTTGTTTGAAAAATGGTTTTAGAATTTTTTTTAGAAAGAAAAAGAGTAAAACCCCCTGAAGCAAGAACAGTAGAAAAGAAGAAATATGAAAATAAATAGGGTTGTATCCATTTCCAAGCCAATAGTCAAAGGCTAAGGATGTGGTGACAAGAGGTCTGTAAGATTGATTTTGGGGCAGCGAACTTATGGTGGAACCGTCTAAAAAAAAGTTACCAGTGTTGCGTAGGCTTCTTATATTCGGGTTTTCTAGTATGGTATGAACATCATCAAAGTGAAAACCATTATCAAAATGATTTAGATAGATCAACGTAGTTACGATGATCATTATGAGTAGAAAATATCCCGTCTTTTGTTTTGGAGTAGAATTCAATTACAAGTTCTTTTAGTGAGTATGTACTATAAAAATACTTGTTTTGGTTATAATTACAAGCTGTTATAAACAAAAAGCTACCCTACGCAGATAGAAGGATAGCTTTTTTTAAACTGTACTCAGTTTTAAGCGGTATTCGTACTGTTGCTTTTCAAATTGCGTGAACCCCTAAAAAAGTTCACAACTTGAATGACAAATTACCTTTAGCAAAATACGAACATTTAATTGTTCTAAAGAAGGTGTAATACGCATTTTTGATGAGGTTTTTACGTATTTTTTAATTTACAATTTTATTTAATCAATTGATTTTTAGTAATTAAAAAAATATTTATAATATCTTCTGATTTTTGAAAAAAGAGTTTTGGAGCTAGAATGGCAAGGGTGAGTAACAAAAAAAGCTTCGATTTTGACCGAAGCTTTTGTATTGGTATATAGGAAAATGTAAAATTATGTAGGCCCATTCTGTGAGATGATTTCCCAAGTATCTCTAATGCTCAGCCATAGCAACTTTTTTTAAGTTACTTTTAAAAACGTATTTTTTTTCAAATTGTTATATAAATAGTTTCAGTATTGTTTACTGTTCGCTTTGTTCGTTTATAGTGGTAAAGTTATACTAATACAAGTTTCAATATTAGGGGGGTAACACCTTTTGTATTACAGGTTTTTATCCTGAATTTTAGAGGAAGTAACTGTATAAATAAAATTGTCATAAATAGCAGTTATGATTAAAGTACTTTTTTTACCTTTGCCCCATTCAAAAAAATACTTTTGAAAAAAGGGAAAAATTTGACTGATTGCGACCCTTGGTAAAAGACGATAATTTTAATTATGGTCTGAAACATAAAAATGCTAAAGCAGTGTTCTCACCAGCTAGCAATCAATCGTTACATAGAATCAAAAAAATAGCGCTATATGGCATATTTATTTACTTCAGAAAGTGTTTCTGAAGGACATCCAGATAAGGTGGCTGACCAGATCAGTGACGCACTTTTAGATAACTTTTTAGCTTTTGATGCAGAGTCCAAAGTAGCCTGTGAAACATTGGTAACAACGGGTCAGGTGGTATTGGCAGGAGAGGTGAAATCCAAAACATATTTAGATGTACAACAGATTGCTCGAGAGGTTATCAATGATATTGGATATACCAAAGGAGCATATCAGTTTAGCGGAGATTCTTGTGGTGTCATTTCTTTGATACACGAACAATCACAGGATATCAATCAAGGAGTTGATCGTGAAACTAAGGAAGAGCAAGGAGCAGGAGATCAAGGGATGATGTTTGGCTATGCCACGGATGAGACAGAGAATTACATGCCGTTGGCATTGGATATTTCACATAAAATACTTCAGGAATTAGCAGCACTTCGTAGAGAGGGTAAGCAGATTCCTTATCTGAGGCCTGATGCCAAAAGCCAAGTAACTATCGAGTATAGTGATGATAATGTACCACAACGAATTGTAGCAATTGTTGTTTCTACCCAACATGATGATTTTGATGCTGATGAAGCGATGTTGGCAAAAATAAAAAAGGATATTGTAACTATTTTAATACCTAGAGTTGTAGCGCAATTCCCAGAACATGTACAGCAATTATTTAATAATGATATCGTATACCACATCAATCCAACGGGTAAGTTTGTGATTGGTGGGCCACATGGAGATACAGGGCTTACAGGGCGTAAGATTATTGTAGATACCTATGGTGGTAAAGGAGCGCATGGTGGAGGTGCTTTTTCTGGGAAAGATCCTAGTAAAGTGGATCGTTCTGCTGCTTATGCCTCAAGACACATTGCTAAGAACCTTGTTGCTGCTGGAGTTGCTTCAGAGGTGTTGGTGCAAGTATCCTACGCGATTGGAGTGGTAGAACCGACTTCGATTTTTGTGGATACCTATGGTACAAGCAAGCTTCAATTGACAGATGGTGAGATTGCGGCCAAAGTTGCTGAAATCTTTGACATGAGACCAGCTGCGATAGAAGCACGTTTGAAGTTAAGAAATCCGATATATCTAGAAACGGCAGCTTATGGTCATATGGGGAAAGAGCCCAAAACAATCACCAAAGTTTTTGAAAGCCCTTATTCTGGTCGTGTAGAGAAAGAAGTAGAGCTGTTTACTTGGGAAAAATTAGATTACGTCCCTCAAGTAAAAGCGGTTTTTGGTTTATAAGTAAAATAGGGTGGGGTACTATTTTTGTGTAAAAAGTACCCTGCTTTAAAAAATAATAGTATTTTTGTCCAACGTTTCATAAACATCATTGATTAGTTATCCAGAAAGGCGGAGGGAATAGACCCATTGAAGCCTTAGCAACCCTTGGCAATGCTGATGCCTATCAGAATTCTAAGAAGGTGCTAAATTCTATCCAGATTCGTAAATAATTTGGAATAGATAACTCTCGAGTGGTACGCTTTGTACACTTCGCATTCTGCCGATAACTTTTTTAGAAAAAAATAAAATAATTTTTGGTAGCCAATTTATCATATATAGCTATAACGGATTTTGTAACAGTTTCTGGTAAAAACTGTGGTACTATTGATTTGTCGTATCAAGTTTTTGGTCCGTTACTACATACAGCTCCTATTGTATTGATCAATCATGCATTGACAGGGAACTCTCATGTTGCGGGCAAAGGCGGTTGGTGGAGTAGATTAGTGGGAGAAGGGCGTTGCGTTGATACTACAAAATATACGGTTATAGTTTTTAATGCACCAGGTAATGGTTATGACGGTATAGAAGCCAATTTGACCCAAGATTACAAACAATTTATTGCTCGAGATATTGCAGCGATCTTTGTCAAAGGATTGAAGCAACTGGGAGTGCAACAACTCTATGCTGCTATTGGAGGTTCGTTGGGAGGCGGTGTTGCTTGGGAAATGGCTGCACTGCAACCAGATTTGATCGAGCATTTGATACCTGTGGCAACGGATTGGAAATCTTCGGACTGGCTCAAAGCAAATTGCTTAATTCAAGAACAGATTTTATTGAATTCTAATGATCCAATTCATGATGCGCGTCTGCATGCGATGTTAATTTATCGTACCGCAGAATCTTTCAAATTAAAATTCAATAGGAGTGTCAACGAAGAGTTAGGGGTGTATAATATCGAAAGCTGGTTGTTGCATCATGGTAAAAAACTAAAAGAAAGATTCACTCTAGAAGCCTATAAATCCTTAAATCATGCTTTGGCAAATATTGATATTACTGAAGGTAGGGGTAGTTTTAAGGAAGTCGCAAAAACAATAAAATCTAAGATTCATGTTATTAGTGTGGATACGGATACTTTTTTTACAGCTTCAGAGGATGTGGCTACAGTAGCTAAGTTACGAGAGATTGGACACTATGTAACCTATGGTGTGATTCATTCTGTACATGGGCATGATGCCTTTTTGATAGAATATGAGCAGTTAACGAATTTATTGGCACCCGTATTTCATTAATTTTGTTTTATGTGGGTTGTATAGAAGAGAAGAAAGAAAAGAGAGAATAGATGATTTTTGATGGGGGAATGATCAAAATAGAAAGTTAGAGAAAAGACAAGAAATAAATAGAAAAAGATAAATAGATGAAAGTAGCATTAGAAAGAGTAAACGAAGCATTTCATTTTCAAGTAAAAAATGAAAGAGGTTATGTGGTAGATCTAGATAAAAGAGCGGAGCAAGGAGGAAACGATTTAGGGGCAAGTCCAATGGAATTACTCTTGATGGGGGTAGCTGGTTGTAGTGCTATTGATATGATCGGAATTTTGCAAAAACAACGACAAGAAATCACTTCATACAAAGCAGAGGTGGATGGAGATCGTGAAAAAATAGGAGAAGCGTCTCCTTTTAAAAAAATACATTGCACGGTATATTTGGAAGGAGAGATTGTTCCTGCAAAAGCCCTAAAAGCAGCTAAATTATCTTTTGAAAAATATTGTTCGGTATCCAAGACATTGGAACCAACTGCTACAGTAACTTACGGGGTAGTAGTAAATGGAAAAGAAGTAGTATTATGAGTAAACATTTTGAAACAACAGCGATTCGGGATCAAATAAATCGGACGGAGAACATGGAGCATTCAGTACCCTTGTATCTCACTTCGGGTTTTGTGTTTGAAGATGCTGAGGAAATGCGAGCTTCTTTTGCCGAAGAAAAACAACGTGATCTTTACAGTCGCTATAGCAACCCAAACACTAGTGAGTTTGTGTCTAAAATTTGTAAGCTCGAAGGAGCGGAAGATGGTTTTGCGTTTGCAACTGGTATGGCTGCAGTGTACTCTACCTTTGCAGCACTATTGGATGCGGGAGATCATATAGTTTCTTGTAGATCGGTCTTTGGGGCTACGCATGGGTTGTTTACCAAGTATTTTCCGAAATGGAATATAGCGACCAGCTATTTTAAAATTAATGATATTGATTCGGTAGAAGCCTTAATTCAGCCTAATACCAAGTTTATCTACGCGGAATCGCCGACCAATCCAGGAGTAGATGTGTTAGATTTGGAATTGTTGAGTGCGATTGCCAAAAAGCATAATATTTTACTGATCATTGATAATTGTTTTGCAACGCCCTATTTGCAAAACCCAATTAAATTTGGAGCAGATTTAGTCATTCATTCCGCGACTAAATTGATTGATGGGCAAGGTCGTGTTTTAGGTGGTGTTACGGTCGGTAAAAAGGAGTTGATCCGAGAAATTTACTTATTCTCTAGACTTACTGGGCCAGCAATGTCACCATTCAATGCCTGGGTATTGTCCAAGAGTTTAGAAACGCTAGCAGTTCGTGCAGATCGTCAATGTGAAAATGCATTAAAATTAGCTGAATTTCTAGAAGGACATCCTAAGGTAAATTGGGTGAAATATCCATTCCTAAAATCACATCCACAGTATGAAATTGCCAAAAAACAAATGCGTGCCGGTGGTACGATCGTTGCTTTTGAGGTAAAAGGAGGTACCGATGCGGGACGTAATTTCTTTGATAGTATCAAAATGTGTTCCTTGTCTGCTAATCTAGGCGACTCGCGAACGATAGTGACACATCCTACATCAACTACACATGCCAAACTAGCAACCGAGGACAAACTAATTGTAGGGATTACGGATGGTATGGTGCGTTGTTCTGTTGGTTTAGAGCATATCGATGATATTATTGCCGATATCGATCAGGCGTTGAAGTAGTGTTGTGGCCTTAATTTTTTGATTATAGTGGATGGTCTTAATAAGCGATCGCAGTTTGCGGTCATAGTGAGTGGTTTTTTGAAAACCTAAAGTGCATCAATTCAAAGAGGTTTGTTACATCCGCGTCAGGGATTGGAATGGAAATCCCGGATCACGATGCTAATCGTGAACGGCATTGGAATGTAAAGCCCGCTCGGACGCCCTAACACTTATTTTTAACAGAATAATAGTTGTGTAATCCAAAAATAATGCTAAATTTGCACCTAATTCCTACTAGTCCGATAGGATTAAAGAATTTTAAATAAAAAATACAGGAAGAACCCCCTGATACAATGATACTAGATCAAGCAGCAAATAAAACGAATTACCAAGATGACAAAGTCTCTGAAAAACCAGTGCGAAGTATTGCAAAGGCAATAAGTTGGCGTGTGGTGGGTACTTTGGATACTTTGGTGGTGTCATATTTCCTTACAGGAGAAATTGCACTAGCAACCTCGATTGCATCCGTAGATTTTGTGACCAAAATGATTTTGTATTTCTTCCACGAGCGTATCTGGAACGGAATCAAATGGGGGCGATAATCCTGTTATGAATAACTAATTTTTACGACCAGTAGCAGTAAATAAGATCAAAAGTTTTATAGATGAGCTTTACAAAAGAACAAATAGCAACATATAACGAAGCGTTAAAGGATAAATCACCTTTGGAGATTGCACAATGGGCAATGAATCATGCGCAAAAACCTGTAGTGACTACAAATTTCCGTCCTTATGAGGCGTCGATTTTGTTTGCTTGTGTGAGTGCAAAAGCAGATATTCCTGTGATATGGTGTGATTCTGGTTATAATACACCAAACACCTATCGCCATGCAGAAGCCACGATTGAGCAGTTAAACTTGAATGTTGATCTATATGTACCAAAGCAAACTTCTGCACATCGTGATATTGTGATGGGAATACCAGGAGTAGAGGATCCATTACATAAAGTTTTTACAGAGCAAGTGAAGCTAGAGCCTTTTAAAAGGGCTATGGCAGCGCACCAGCCAGATGTATGGTTCACCAATCTTAGAAAAGGACAGACGGCTTTGCGAAATTCCTTGGATATTCTGAGTTTGAGTAGTGATGGTGTATTAAAGGTAAGTCCTTTTTATTATTACAGTGATGAAGATTTGGATGTGTTTATGACAGAACACCAATTACCAAATGAGCATAAATATTTTGATCCAACGAAGGTTCTTGAGAATAGGGAGTGTGGATTGCATACGAGTTAGGGAGTTAGTGGGTTAGAAAATAGAACAGAGATAAAAGAAAATAGATAAAAGAGAAAACGAATAGAGAAAGAAGTTGAATGATAAAAAGAGTAGATGAGCTAAAATCTCTTCTCTTTGTTCTCCTCTCTATCATCTCTCTCCACAAGAGTAAGAAACATGAGCGAAACAGCAGAAATAGCAGTAGAAAAGAATACAACAGATATGAGTACGATATTGAATGTAAATCCATTGGAGAGTGAAGCGATTTTTATATTTAGAGAAGTAGTAGCGCAGTTTGAGCGACCAGTATTACTTTTTTCTGGTGGTAAAGATTCTATTACCCTAGTACGTTTAGCACAGAAAGCATTTTATCCTGGAAAAATACCATTCCCATTATTGCATGTGGATACAGGGCATAACTTTCCTGAGACGATTGAATTCCGTGATCGTTTGGCAAAAGAATTAGGCGTAGAGCTGATTGTTCGTAATGTGCAGGATGCAATTGATGCAGGTAAGGTGGTAGAAGAAACGGGACGTTATGCAAGTCGTAACAGTCTGCAAACAACTACGCTTTTGGATGCCTTAGAAGAATTCAAGTTTGATGCTGCAATCGGTGGTGCACGTCGTGATGAAGAAAAGGCAAGAGCAAAAGAACGTATTTTTTCGGTTCGTGATGATTTTGGACAGTGGGATGAGAAAAATCAACGTCCAGAATTGTTTGATCACTTGAACGGAAAAATTGATTTGGGTCAGAATGTACGTGTCTTCCCAATTTCTAACTGGACAGAATTAGATGTGTGGAGTTATATCGAGCAAGAAGATATCGAGATACCATCGATCTATTTTGCACATAAGCGTAAAACCTTTGTCAGAGACGGGATGATCTGGTCGGCAGAAGATGATGTCGTATTCCGTGATGAGGATGAGGTTGTAGAAGAACGTATGGTACGTTTCCGTACGGTAGGAGATATGTCTTGTACGGCAGCGGTATTATCTGATGCGGTTTCTATACATAAAGTAGTAGAAGAAATTAGAGACTCGACCATCTCAGAACGTGGCGCAAGGATCGACGATAAACGATCAGAAGCAGCGATGGAAAAAAGAAAACAACAGGGATATTTTTAAAAGTAGAAATTAGAAATACGAAATTAGAAGTAAAAAATAATTAAAAATAACCGTAAAACCCCCCTCTCCCTCTGGGAGAGGGGCTGGGGGTGAGGGCACATGGAAGTACTAAAAATAGCAACAGCAGGAAGTGTAGATGATGGTAAAAGTACCTTGATCGGACGTATTTTATACGATACAAAATCATTGACCACGGATAAATTAGAAGCGATCGAAACTCGCAGTAAGCAGAATGGTTTTGATTATCTAGATTTTTCACTGGCAACAGATGGATTGGTAGCAGAGCGCGAACAAGGAATTACGATTGATGTAGCACATATCTACTTTTCGACCAAAAAGAAGAGTTATATTATTGCAGATACTCCAGGGCATATCGAATATACGCGAAATATGGTAACAGGAGCGTCTACATCACAGGCGTCGATTGTATTGGTAGATGCGCGTAATGGGGTGATTGAGCAAACTTACAGACACTTTTTTATCAATAATTTATTGCGAGTAAAAGATGTGATCGTAGCAGTGAATAAAATGGATTTAGTTGATTTTTCTGAAGAAAAATTCAACGCTATTAAAAGTGATTTCGAAGCTTTAATTGCTAAGAGTGATTATAAAGAGCAGAATGTAACCTTTATCCCAGTAAGTGCATTGAAAGGTGATAATGTTGTAAATGGTTCAGAAAATACGCCTTGGTATAGTGGTCAAACTTTATTAGAGCATTTAGAAGAGTTGGATGCACAGGATTTGTATGAGGCATCTCAGGCAAGATTTCCGATCCAGACGGTAATTCGTCCTAAGAAGGATGAGTTTCATGATTTCCGTGGATATGCAGGGAAGTTGTATGGTGGTGATTTGAATATTGGTGATGAGGTAACTGTTTTACCAACGATGACAACATCAAAAGTGAAAGAGATTTATTTCTTTGACAAAAAGTTTGAAACTGCAGGTCGAGGTAGTTCTTGTACGATTACACTAGAAGATAATATCAACGCTAGTCGTGGTGATATGTTAGTGAAATCTTCAGAAAAACCGAGAGTTGAAAAGCAACTAACAGCAAAAATCTGTTGGATGGATACCAAAGAGCTCCAAGTTGGAGCAAATTACTTGTTGCAAAGTGGAAGCAGTCGTATTCTGTCAAAAATTAAGAATGTAACGGGGACCATTGCTCCAGATTTTTCTGGTGACAATACCGAAGCAAATGCGTTGAAGTTGAACGAAATTGGACAAGTAGCGATTCAATTAAGTAAACCATTAGCATTTGATTCTTATAGCAAGAATAAAGCAGTTGGTGCTTTTGTCCTAATCGATCCAAATACCAACAACACTGCTGGAGTTGGCTTTATAGAATAAGAAGGAAGTTAGAGGCACGAAGTTAAAAGTAAGAAATAGAAAGTATAGCAATTAGATATGATCTAAAATCTCATATCTAAAATCTCATATCTAAAAAAATATGCAAAGTTTTAGAACCGAAATAGAAAATCCGATTGTCGAAAAAGACATCATTGATTTAGCCAATAAAATTGAAGAATTTCATAACGGTAAAGTTGATGAAGAAAAATTCCGCAGTCTGCGTTTAGCACGTGGGGTGTATGGTCAACGTCAAGAAGGCGTACAGATGATCCGTATCAAATTGCCATACGGAAAAGTGAAATCAAATCAATTGCGTCGTATCTGTGCAGTTTCTGATGAGTATTCTCGAGGACGTTTGCATATCACGACACGTCAGGATATTCAGATTCATTATGTGGATTTGAATAGAACACCAGAATTATGGGCAGAGCTAGAAAAAGATGATGTGACGCTTCGTGAAGCTTGTGGTAACACCGTACGTAACGTAACCGCTTCTGAAACGGCAGGGATTGATGTCAACGAACCTTTTGATGTATCGCCATATGCACATGCAGTATTCGAGAATTTCTTGCGTAATCCAATTTGTCAAGAGATGGGACGTAAGTTCAAAGTTTCTTTTTCTGGAACAGATGAAGATACCGGATTGTCGTACATGCATGATTTAGGGTTTATCGCCAAAATCGAAAATGGAGTACGCGGCTTCAAAGTAATGTTGGGTGGTGGATTAGGATCACAACCTAGGTTAGCAGATGAACTCTATAGCTTTTTAGAAACAGATAAAATCATTCCATTAATGAATGGGGTGCTTAGAATTTTTGACCGTCATGGGGAGCGTAAAAGTCGCGCCAAAGCCCGTATGAAATTCTTGATCAAAGATATCGGATTAGATGGTTTCAAAGAATTGTTAGAAGCAGAACAAATTGCAGTGCCGTATACAAGTGTTGCCATTGATGCAAGTAGTTATGAGCAACCACAGATTGCTACAGTTACAGATATTCCATCAGTAGAAATTAAGGATCAAGCAGCGTTTGATCTTTGGAAAAGCACCAACTTGATTCCACAAAAGCAAGAAGGGTATGTCGCAATCGGGATCAAAGTGTTATTAGGAGACTTTTATACAGATAAAGCACGTTTGTTAGCAGATTTAGTAGAACGTTATGCGGCAAGCGAAATTCGACTATCGCTGCGTCAAAATATCGTAATTCCTTTTGTAAAAGAAGAATTAGTACCGCTATTCTATACGCAATTAGAAAAACTAGGTTTTGTAGATGCAGGCTATAACAAAGCCATTGATATCACAGCATGTCCTGGGACAGATACCTGTAATTTGGGTATTTCTAGTAGTACTGGTATTGCAGAAGAATTAGAAAGAATTATCAAAGCAGAATACCCACAGTATTTGAAAAACGAAGATATCGTGATCAAGATCAGTGGATGTATGAATGCTTGTGGGCAACATAATATGGCCAATATTGGGTTTCAAGGAATGACAATCCGTGCTAAGGACAAGCGTATTGCACCAGCATTACAAGTATTGCTCGGTGGCGGTAATCTAGGAAATGGCGAAGCACGTTTTGCGGATAAAGTAGTGAAAATCCCAAGTAGTCGCGGACCAGAAGCCTTGCGTAGAATCTTCAATGATTTTGAAGCCAATGCAGCTGGGAAATCATTTGTAAATTATTATATCGCTCAAGGCGAAAGATATTTTTATGATCTATTGACGGATTTATCTGAAGTAGACAATTTGGTAGCAGCTGATTTTATCGATTGGGGTACCGAAGAAGAGTATGTAAAAGCGATTGGAATTGGAGAATGTGCTGGTGTCGTAATTGATTTGATCGAAACTTTGTTTTTAGAAAGTGATGAAAAGATCGAGAATGCAAAAGCGTCTTTCGAAAATGAAGTCTATAGTGACGCCATTTATCATGCGTACAGTTCGCAAGTAAATGCAGCAAAAGCATTGTTGCTTTCAGAAAACAAAAAGACCAATACGATGGCAGGTATCATCAGTAGTTTTGATACGGAGTTTGTAACAACTGGAAAAATAGCTTTGGATGGTAGTTTTGCAGATCAAGTATATCAGATCAACAAGAATGCACCGAGCAAAGATTTTGCAGTAGCCTTTATCCAGACGGCTGAAGATTTTGTCCAAAAAGCAAGAGCATTCCGTGCAGCTGAAGTAGGATAAAAGTGACGTTTATGTTGTATTTTTACGAAACATCCCCCTGCCCCCCTTCAAAGGGGGGAATCACATCCTCTTGAGGGGATCATAAGGGTGTTCTCAAAAATGATAATTTTTAAAAAACTAATTTGAATACAAATAACAACCATATAACTCAAAAACAACCCAGACTTACTGTAGTAGGTGCAGGTCCGGGTGACGTAGATTTGATCACACTCAAAGCGATCAAAGCGTTGCAGGATGCTGATGTGGTCTTGTATGATGCGTTGGTAAATCCAGAACTATTGGAGTATGCCAAGGATGCAGAATTGTTGTTTGTCGGCAAGCGAAAAGGTTGTTATGCCTACCAGCAAGAACAAATCAATGAGTTGATTGTAAGCTATGCAAAACGCGAAGGACATGTAGTACGACTCAAAGGAGGAGATCCATTTATTTTTGGTCGTGGGACCGAAGAAATGGCATATGCAGCAAGTCATGGTGTGGAAGTAGCAATGGTACCTGGAATTTCGTCCTCTTATGCGGTGCCAGCGATGCAGAATATCCCATTGACAAAACGAGGAGCTTCAGAAAGTTTTTGGGTAATTACAGGGACGACCAAAGCACATAAGTTGTCAGAAGATGTTAAACTTGCAGCGCAGTCCAATGCAACAGTGGTGATCTTGATGGGGATGAGTAAGCTTCCAGAAATCGTAAGCATTTTTGAAGTACAACATAAACAAGAAACTCCGATAGCCATTATTCAGAATGGTACGCGGGAGAATGAAAATATAGGAATAGGAACGATAGCAACGATTGAACAAATAGTTCAAGAGAAAGCACTGTCTAATCCAGCGATTATTGTGATTGGAGAAGTGGTGAATCATCGAGCGGCGTTGCAAAAAGTAACGCAAGAAGTAGTTAGCGAAAATAACTAGTGGAAAAAGAATATTCAAATACGGGTATAGAGGTGCATCCTCCAACAGCAGAACAATTTGATGGAGTAGAACGTAATAATCTGTATCCAATTTTTCTAAAAGTTAAAAACCTGAATGTCCTAATTGTGGGAGGAGGGAATGTAGCTGAAGAAAAGTTAACGTTCTTGACCAAATCAAGCCCAGATGCCAAAGTAACTATGGTAGCACCGATGTTTCGAGAAGCTACAGTGGCGTTGGCAAAAAAGTACTGTGTGACCATGATAACGGATACCTATCAGGAGAAGTACTTGGAAGGAAGACATATTGTAGTAGCAACAACCGACATTCCTGAGGTCAATGTACAGGTTTGGAAAGATTGTAGAGCACAGGCTAAATTGGTCAATGTAGCGGATAACCCGCCGTATTGTGATTTTTATATGGGAGGGATTGTCACTAAAGGAAATGTAAAAGTAGCGATTTCGACGAATGGTAAATCACCAACAACCGCAAAACGCTTACGACAGTTTTTTGAAGAAGTCATCCCAGATGACATCAATGAGCTGGTACAGAACTTGAATGAGTTCAGAAAAACGATAAAAGGAGATTTTGAAGAGAAGGTAGAAACCCTCAACGAATTCACCAAAGGATTAATAGCAAAAAAGGAGCGTTGAGAAGGCTTTTCAACCTTGAAAAAGAGAAAATTAAAAGAAGAAAAAATGATTAAGACTGATATTCTAATTATTGGAGCAGGGCCAACAGGATTGTTTACCGTGTTTGAAGCAGGATTATTGAAGTTGAAAACGCATCTAATCGATGCCTTACCCCAGCCAGGAGGACAGTGTTCGGAAATTTATCCAAAGAAGCCGATCTATGATATCCCTGGATTTCCAGAAATTATGGCAGGTCAGTTGGTTGATAATTTGATGGAGCAGATCAAACCATTCGAACCAGGTTTTACACTTGGAGATCGTGCAGAAACGATTGAGAAGTTAGACGACGGTACGTTTATCGTAACTACATTACGAGGTGTCAAGCACCAAGCACCAGTAGTTGCTATTGCAGGTGGATTAGGTTCTTTTGAGCCACGTAAACCTCCGATTCCAAATATCGCCGATTTTGAAGATAAAGGCGTTGCTTATATCATCCGTGATCCAGAAGTATACCGTGACAAAAAAGTAGTGATTGCAGGTGGAGGAGACTCTGCATTAGACTGGTCAATCTTTTTGGCAGATGTTGCTAGTGAAGTGACTTTAGTACACCGTCGTAAAGAATTTCGTGGAGCATTGGATTCTGTAGAAAAAGTAGAAGAACTTTCCAAAGTAGGGAAAATCAATTTGATTACAGATGCTGAGGTAAAATCACTGTATGGAGAAGGGAATTTGGATGCTGTAGGTATTGTGAAGACGGATAAAGCAACTAAAGAAACGACCGATATAAAATTAGAAGTAGACAATTTTATTCCATTATTCGGATTGTCACCAAAATTAGGACCTATAGGTAATTGGGGCTTAGAGATCGAAAAAAACGCGATCAAAGTAGATAATTCTTACGATTATCAAACAAATATCCCAGGAATTTATGCGATTGGAGATGTGAATACCTATAAAGGAAAGCTAAAGTTAATCCTTTCAGGATTTCATGAAGCTGCCATTATGTGTCAGAGTGCATACCAACGTATATTCCCAGACAAGAAATATGTCATGAAATATACTACAGTAGGTGGTGTAACAGGATTCGATGGTTCTAAAAAAGAAGCCAAAAAAGAAGTTGTAAAAGCGATAGGGTAACTTATTAAGCTGCTTTGAATGAAAAGAGTAAAAGAGTAAGGAATAAATATAATTAATAAATATTCACCCATGTAAGCTTCCCTCTCCTTTTGGGAGAGGGATTGAGGGTGAGGGCATATGGACGTAACAATAAAAATCAAAGACAGAGAAGGCGTAGTACACGAAGTACAAGCTCCCACAGATATGGCCATGAACCTGATGGAGGTATGTAAAGCCTATGAATTGCCTGTAGAAGGTACCTGTGGTGGTATGGCGATGTGTGCTTCTTGTCAATGCTATATAACCTCAGATCACGAATTGCCAGAAATGGGGTATGACGAAGATTTGATGCTAGCAGAAGCATTCTATGTTGAGGATAATTCAAGATTAGGATGTCAAATCCCGATCACACCAGAGCTAGACGGGCTAGAAATCGAATTAGCTCCAGAATCCTAATAAAAGATATATTTTAGCTACTTTAGCACTTCCCTAAAAAATGAAAAAGTAGTAGGGTCATTAACTCAGTTGGTTCAGAGTGTTACCTTGACAGGGTAGAAGTCACTGGTTCGAATCCAGTATGACCCACATCAAGCAGTTCCCGATGCGTGAGCATCGGGATTTTTTATATCCAAAAAACACCAAGCGCAGCTTGAAGTGGTTTTTGGATATAAAAAATACCAGAGGATTTGC
>CAZYRG010000010.1:24494-29265 GCA_964650425.1 uncultured Flavobacteriaceae bacterium | reverse complement strand
AAACCCAAAACCCAAAACCCAAAACCCAAAACCCAAAACCCAAAACCCAAAACCATGAAATTACACGCTAACATTATAGGAGAAGGAAAACCTTTTGTCATTCTACACGGATTCTTAGGGATGGGAGATAATTGGAAAACCTTAGCAAAACAGTTTTCAGAATGGGGATATGCGGTCCATTTAATTGATCAACGAAACCATGGTCGTAGCCCGCATAGCGACGAATTTAATTATCAATTAATGGCCGAGGATTTAATGCAATACTGTGAAGACAATGCGCTAGAAGATATTGTGTTATTGGGGCATTCAATGGGCGGAAAAACAGCAATGGAATTTTCGGTGCGATTTCCGGGGTTTTTGTCAAAATTGATTGTGGCAGATATAGCTCCTAAATATTATGCGCCTCATCACCAAGATATATTAGATGGACTACAAACATTGGATTTTTCTGTTATCAAAACACGAGGGGCTGCAGATCAAGCATTAGCGGCATATGTCCCTGATCAAGGTACACGTATGTTCTTGCTCAAAAATTTGTATTGGAAAGAAAAAGGCACTCTTGGATTGCGAATGAATATAACAGTATTGGCAAATACGGTTACCGAAATTGGAAAAGCGTTGTTTGATGCGGGCTATTATCAAGGTGATACACTATTTGTGAGAGGAGGTAAATCGAATTATATTTTGGATGCTGATGATGCGCAGATAAAAAAACATTTCCCCAATGCCGTTATAGCAACTGTTCCCAATGCAGGACATTGGTTGCATGCGGAAAATCCTTCTTCTTTTGCAAGTAAAATTGCCGATTTTGTTAATTAACAGTCCAAATTTACTGTGTATGCATAATATTTTGTGTTTTAAATTGCAATATTCGTATATTATACTAATATTTGGGATTAACTAATGTAAAATAAACAACAGAAACTATAAATTATGAAGAAACTTTTATTATTAGGGCTCTTTACATTGATGGCAGCTGTGACCTATGCTGGTGGATATAGAACCAGTCTACAAGGTCAACGCTCTCTTGCCATGGGACATGCTGGAGTAGCAGTAGTGAACAGTGCAGAGTTGGTATTCTTTAATCCGGCTGGATTAGTGTACTTAGAGAACAAATTGAATATCAGTGTTGGGGCTGTAGGTATTATTTCTAAAGGAAAGTATCAGAATTTTGCAACAAATCAAGAAGCAGAAACGATCAATGACACGAGTATTGTACCTACGCTATATGCATCTTATGCGGTAACTGAGTATTTGGCACTAGGTTTAGGGGTTTATGCTCCTTACGGAAGTACTATTGAATGGGAAAAAGATTGGGCAGGATCCCATTTAGTGAATGAAATTTCACTAGCAGCAATTTATATCAATCCTACTATTTCTTTAAAACTAGCGGATGTATTTAGTATTGGTGGTGGACCTATTTTTGCTGTTGGATCTGTAGAATTCAATAGAAATCGCGATCGTACGCTTACAGATTCTAATGGAATTCGTTCTAACGTAAGTGTAGAAGAATCGGGAGTAACTGGAGTTGCCTACAAAGCAGGCTTTATGTTTACACCACATGAAGATTTCAGGATTGGTGTGACCTATATGAGTGAGATTCTTTTGGAAGTAGAAGGAGGAGAGGCTACATTTAACAACTTCCCTGACATAGCGCAGGTTCCAAACCAATCAACATTCAATGCTGAATTACCATTACCAGCAGAATTAACCGTTGGATTGGCGTATCAGGTGACTGATAAATTTTTGTTTGCATTTGATTTTAATAGAACATTCTGGAGTGCTTATGAGTCCTTGGACCTGACATTCGGAGACGGGATCCCGCCTTCTAATAACCCAAGAAATTATGAGAATTCTTCTGTATACCGCTTTGGATTACAATATGATGCTACAGAAAAAATTACGCTAAGAGCAGGTTATTATCGAGATGAAAGTCCAGTACGATTAGATTTCTTTAGTCCAGAAACTCCTAGACCCGATGCAGATGGATTTACGGGTGGTATAAGCTTTAATGTAAATGATCATTTTGCTATTGATGCTTCATTCTTATATCTAAGTTTCAAGGAGACAACAGCATCGTATGATGGTTATTTTGAAAACGGTGTAGCAGCTCCTTTTGAAGGAACGTATATCGCAAACGCTTTTATCCCAGGAATCGGAATTACCTACAAACTTTAATTGACAGAAAAAGATGAAGAAAACAATAAAATATATCGCATTACTGGCAATAGGAACAAGTTTAGTTGTTTCCTGTGATCCAGAATTTGAAAATGAATTAGACAGCAGAGAACCGGCATCAAGTGGAAGCGCAGATTTTTCTAAGTATGTAGCAATTGGAAACTCTCTAACTGCGGGTTTAGCGGACAACTCCTTATATATTGATGGACAGCTAGCAGCTTATCCAAATATCTTAGCAGAGCAAATGAAATTTGCTGGAGGTGGAGAGTTTACGATTCCATTAGCAGCTAGTAATGCTGGAGGATTAACAGTTGCAGGGCAAGAAGTTTTGAGCGCCTGCTCTGGAACGAATCGTTTTCCAAGAAGATCTGCTCTAGGAATTGTCGATGGTGAACGTGGTTTGGTACCATTTTCAGGAACTGGCGCTCCTACAGAAGCGACAACTGTACTTAGTGGACCATTTAATAATATGGGAGTTCCTGGTGCAAAGAGTTTTCATTTGTTGGCTCCAGGATATGGAAATATGGCTAATTTACCAGATAATGCTAATCCATTTTTTGTACGAATGGCTTCGTCACCTGACACAAGAATTATTGATGATGCGCTTGCACAAAACCCAACATTTTTCACTTTATGGATTGGGAATAATGACACTTTGGATTATGCGACTAGTGGTGGAGTAACTACTGCAGATAATGCCGCCTGTGGAGGAGATATTACCGATGCTACATTATTTACACAAGCTGTTGGAGGTACTGTAATGGCTCTAATGGATAATACTGCCGCAAAAGGAGTGTTGATTAACCTTCCTAGTGTAACCGATATTCCATTTTTTACAACAGTGCCCTATAATCCACTTCCTTTGGTAGCTGCTCAAGTTACTCCTTTGAAAGGTTTGGAAGCCTTGCATAATGGTGCCATTGGAATAGCTTTACAAAGTGGGTTAATAACACCAGCTGAATTTCAATCAAGATTGCTATCTTATGAAGCTGTACCTAATAATAGTATTCTCACTAAGGATGAAGCATTAACAGATTTAACTGCATTCATGTCAATGAATTTACCAGCAATAGCTGCTGGAGCGGGAGTTACACTTTCTCCTCAAGAAGCTGGGGCAATAGCTTTAGCGCTGGGACAAGCAAGACAGACAAATGAAAATGATTTGGTCGTACTCACCGCAAGCGGACAATTAGGTATAGAGGTAAATCCTGCTACTGGCGAACCTATGGCTGGAACGACATTCTTTACAGGAATTAACTATCCGGCTGATGGAGCTGTTTTAGAACCGATAGAACAAGAGGCCATAGCAACAGCTCAAGAAACTTTTAACGGAGTGATTGCTGGTCTAGTAGAGGCTAATCCAGATCGCTTAGCGTTGTTTGATGCAAAATCGTTTTTAAATGAGGTTGCAACAACAGGCCTCGCGGCAGACGGAGGTGTATTAACTTCTACTTTTGCTACAGGGGGTACTTTTTCGTTAGATGGTGTACACTTGACACCTCGTGCTAATGCAGTTATCGCCAATGGGCTTATCGATGTGATCAATGCAAAATTTGGATCTTCCTTGACCAAGGTAGAAGCAGGAAGGTTTAAAACAATTACTGTGGAGTAAAACAGTATCAATACTAAATATATAAAACTCCATTGCTTTATAAGGCAATGGAGTTTTTTAGTTCATAACAACATTCCCAAAAATTCCTTAACTTTACCCTATCATGAAGTTACTGACCCAAAAAATAGTTTCTTGCTTGTTGGCAGTTGTAGTACTGCTTTCTACGGTGTCTTTTACTGTAGCAAAACACTATTGTGGGGATCGAGTGGTGGATGTAACACTTTATAAAGACGCTAAGTCCTGTGCTATGGATATATTACTAGCACAAAAAGCGACTTCGGAATTTAGCGTTACTAAAAGCCCCTGTTGTAAAGACGAGCAATCCTTGTATCAAGGTCAGGATGAGTTAAAACAATCCTCAGATTATTTGTCAGTGGAACAAGCACAATTCGTAGTGATGTTTGTTACTTCTTACCTTGAAATTTTATATCCAAAAATACTAGCGAATAGTGTTTTTGGTGCGTATAGTCCGCCACCTCTTATACAGGATCTTCAACTCCTGAATGCCACTTTTCTTATTTGATTTTTTAGTAAACAGACGATCTTTTACTCGTGTTTTTCGTATTGCTAAATGCGACTTTATACCCAACACTATGGTAAGAGTTTGTGATTTATTAGTTAGACTAAAAAGTGAATTAAGAAACTATTGGCGATGAATTCTATCATCAAATATCTTATTGAAAATAAACTAATTGCTGTCATTCTGCTGCTGTGCTGCGTGGGATGGGGATTGGTATATCAACCTTTTGAATTGAATTGGGGAGGGGTTCCCAGAAACCCTGTGTCTGTAGATGCTATTCCTGATCTTGGAGAAAACCAACAATTGGTGTATACCCAATGGGAAGGACATACGCCACAAGATATCGAGGATCAAATTACCTATCCACTGACAAGTGCACTCCTGGGAATTCCAGGAGTAAAAACCATTCGCAGCTCCTCGATGTTTGGGTTTTCGACCCTTTATATCATTTTTGAAGAAGA
>CAZYRG010000010.1:21102-24394 GCA_964650425.1 uncultured Flavobacteriaceae bacterium | reverse complement strand
TTCGCAGCTCCTCGATGTTTGGGTTTTCGACCCTTTATATCATTTTTGAAGAAGATGTCGAATTTTATTGGAGTCGTAGTCGCTTGCTAGAAAAGCTCAATACACTTCCGAAGGGGTTGTTGCCAAAAGAAGTAACACCAACTTTGGGCCCAGATGCTACTGGGCTTGGTCAAGTGTTCTGGTATACCATCGAAGGATTAGATAGCAAAGGCAATCCAATAGGAGGTTGGGATTTACAGGAATTACGAACGGTACAAGATTATCATATCAAAAATGCCTTGGCATCGGTCTCTGGAGTTGCTGAGGTAGCTTCTATTGGAGGGTTTGTGCAGGAATATCAGATTGATGTAGACCCAGAACGGCTAGAACAGTATAAAATCACCTTGTCTCAGGTGGTCAAAGCAGTGCAACAAACCAATCGCGATACAGGTGCTAAAACGATCGAAATCAATCAAGCGGAATATTTGGTGCGTGGTCTAGGAGCCGTAGCGTCCCTTTCGGACCTGGAAACGACCGTAGTACTTGCAAAAAATAGCACGTCTATCGTACTAAAAGATATAGCAAAAGTACAACTAGGTCCCGCTTCCAGAAGAGGGATTTTGGATAAAGAGGGCGCAGAAACAGTGGGTGGAGTTGTTATTGCGCGTTATGGTGCTAATCCAATGGAGGTCATCAACAATGTAAAGGCCAAAATTGAGGAGATAGCCAATGGACTTCCTTCAAAAGTTTTACAAGATGGGCGCGAGTCGCAACTACAAATCACCCCTTTTTATGATCGTTCGGAATTGATTACAGAGACCTTACATACCTTGCAGGAAGCACTTACACTAGAAATACTCATTACTATCTTGGTGATTGTTTTAGTGTTGTTTAACCTACGGGCTTCTTTACTAATTGCAGGATTATTACCTGTAGCCGTGCTTTTGGTTTTTGTTATGATGAAAGCTTTTGATATCACCGCCAATATTGTTGCCTTGTCTGGGGTTGCTATTGCGATTGGAACCATGGTGGATCTTGGAGTGATTTTATCAGAAAATATCATGCGACATAGGGAGCGTGCGTCAGAAGGCGAGTCCATCGATCAAATCGTATATCGAGCAACGACTGAAGTCTCTGGGGCTATTCTTACAGCAGTCTTAACGACCATTATTAGTTTTGTTCCGGTTTTTCTTTTGACTGGTGCAGAGGGAAAACTCTTTTACCCTTTAGCTTTTACTAAAACAGCTGCCCTCATTGCGGCATTACTCGTGTCGTTATTTTTGATACCACCATTGGCGACATTACTATTTAGGAAAAGAAGGATGCCTAAGTTCATGCGATATGGTTGGAATATGCTACTACTACTTTTGGGTTTTACGGCACTAATTTATGGTCATGTATTAGGAATGGTATTGATTGCTTTTGCTTTGGTTGGGCTATGGTTTAGCTTTTGCGAAAGCAAAATTATGCGCTCGGAAGAAGGCATTAATCCATTTAGTTTTTGGCAAAAAATTATACATCATCCGAATACGATGAATACCTGTATTACGGTGATGACAATAGTAGTGTTACTAGCAATGTATTGGAAACCTTTGGGTGGAGGTTCATCTTTTTTTGGGAATTTAATTTTTGTCTCGATAAGTTGTTTCGGCATAATAGGTTTTTTTAGTTTTTTCAGAAAAAAGTATACACAAATGCTGCGATGGACATTGGAACATAAGACGGTATTTTTACTACTTCCTGCGACAATTATTGCATTGGGTGTATGGATTTGGCGAACAACCCCACAGGAGTTTATGCCTGCTTTGGATGAAGGTACTTTTCTTTTGATGCCAAGCGCTATGCCACATGCTGGGGTTGCAGAGAACAAAAGGGTGTTACAGTTGCTTGATAAAGCGGTGGCGGCAATTCCAGAAGTAGAAACGGTAGTGGGTAAGGCTGGCAGGGTGGCATCCGCATTGGATCCTGCCCCATTAGCTATGTATGAAAATATTATTCAATACCGACCTGAATATGGTACGGATAACGAAGGTAATCGTATTCGTAATTGGAGGCCTCATATCAAAAGCCCTGATGATATCTGGAATGAAATTATTAAAGCAACACAATTTCCTGGAATTACTACGGCTCCCAAATTGCAACCGATTCAAACACGACTCTTGATGCTCCAAACTGGTATGCGATCACCGATGGGAATCAAAATAAAAGGACAGGATTTACATCAAATCGCGGATTTTGGAGAACAAATGGCGACCGTACTCCAGGACGTAGAAGGAATCAAAAAGGAAACCGTTTTTGCCGAACGAATCATAGGCAAGCCCTATATGACGATCGATATCGATCGGAATAAATTGGCAAGATATGGATTGCGTATTGAGGCGGTTCAGAATATTATTGAAATCGCTTTGGGCGGAAAAACACTTACTCATGTTATTGAAGGACGAGAGCGATATGGAGTTCGAGTGCGGTATCCAAGAGCATTGCGTGATAGCCCAGAAGCTATTGGCGAAATTATGATTCCCACGGCGGATGGGAGTTTACTGCGTCTTCAGGATTTGGTGCAAATAAATTACGAAAAAGGACCACAAGTGATCAAAAGTGAGGATACTTTTTTGACTTCCTATGTGTTATTTGACAAAATGGAAGATACGGCAGAAGCTACCGTTATAGCAAATGCACAACAGCAGTTGTCGGATGCGATGCTGTCTGGAACATTGGTAATGCCCAAAGGGGTGAATTATACGTTTACAGGAACCTATGAACAGCAAGTACGGGCAAACAAAACCTTATCGTTTGTAATTCCATTAGTGTTACTAGCCATCTTTTTGATTTTGTATCTACAATTTCGTTCCGTTACTACGACCTTGATGGTATTTGCTGGGATCGCGGTAGCCTTTGCAGGAGGTTTTATTAGTATCTGGTGTTATAGCCAAGAAGGTTTTCTTGATTTTACTGTTTTTGGTGAAAATCTAAGAATGTTATTTCAGCTGCAGCCGATTCACTTGAGTGTCGCCGTTTGGGTAGGTTTTATTGCACTATTTGGTATTGCTACCGATGATGGCGTGCTTATGGCGACCTATCTGAAACAGCATTTTGACAAAAATCAACCGAAGGATCGACTTGCTATTCGAAAATCCGTAGTTGCAGCTGGAGAAAAACGAATTCGACCGTGTTTGATGACCACAGTAACAACTTTATTAGCACTAATTCCGATACTCACTTCGACCGGAAGGGGGAGTGATATTATGATTCCAATGGCGATTCCTATATTTGGGGGTATGTTTATGGCATTAATTACGTTATTTGTAGTGCC
>CAZYRG010000010.1:19909-21002 GCA_964650425.1 uncultured Flavobacteriaceae bacterium | reverse complement strand
GATGCTGGATTTGGAGGAGTTAGAAGGTTGAATTTGGGTGCTAAAAATGTATTAAAGGAGAGAATTATAAAATGAAAATAGTGAACATATATCGTTTAAATCGAAAAAACAAGATTTCGAGCATCTCCCCCTTTGAAGGGGGACTAAGGGGGATGTTTCTAGGGCTAATATGCAGTCTAGTTACACTACTAGCCCCTGCCCAAACCCTTCAAGATTACCTCAAAGAAGCAGTAACCAATAATCCTGAATTAAAAGCACTAGGATATGAATATGAAATCGCGAAAACAAAACCAGATGAAGTAAGTGAATTAGGTGATACACGATTTGGAGTAGGCTATTTTGTAAGTGAAGCGGAAACACGAACAGGGGCGCAAAAAGCACGCTTTTCGATGCAACAAGAACTGCCTGTGATGGGGGTAACAAAATCAAAAAAAGGAGAAGCTATAGCAACAATAGATTTGGAGAAAAATAAGATCGAAATTGCAAAACGAAAATTATACCTAGAAGTAAAAAAAGCATACTATGAATTGTATGGGTGTAAAAGAAAAATAGGGGTACTAGCAGCCAAAAAAGCATTGTTAAAAAAATACCACGAAACGGCTTTAACTGCCTTGGAAAATAATCAGACGACAGCAGTAACGGTACTCAAAATTACGATTGCCGAAAATGAATTGGGACAAGAGGAAGAATTGCTAAAAGGGGAGTTGTTAAATAGGGAGAAAAAGCTAAATCGTTTACTGAATCGCGATGGTTTTGAAGAATTAGCAGTTCCAGAAAAACTGGCAATTCCAGAAGAAGAACCAACGATGGCATTAGATGAGGTGACCTACCATCCAGAAGCATTACAGTTTGATTATGCAGAAACTATTGTAGCGCAACAACAAAAAACAAATGCCAGAGAAGGTTTGCCATCACTTAGTGTAGGGCTAGATTATGTAATTGTGGAAGAAAGACTTAACTTAGACTTTAGTGATAATGGAAAAGATATTGTAATGCCTATGATTTCATTTTCGGCTCCAATTTTTTCGAAAAAACACCGTACAAGAGCCAGACAATATGAACTAAAGCAAGAAGCTTTATTGGAACAACGTAC
>CAZYRG010000010.1:0-19809 GCA_964650425.1 uncultured Flavobacteriaceae bacterium | reverse complement strand
AAAAACTAAAAAAATGAAAACAATCGTAAAAAAAATACTCGTAATAATCGCAGTGATAGGAACACTAATCGCTTGTGGGAATAACAAAAAACAACCTGAAGTACATACGGTATCTCATGCGGAAGCAGCTGCACCTGCAAATGGAGATTTGGATGCCGTGTCTCAAAAAACCGAAGTTCGTTTCAAAGAAGCGCAATCAGGCGTCATTTACACCAGTTATTTAGCCATAAAAGCGGCCTTGGTTAATACCGATGCGGTAACTGCGCAAACGAAAGCAGCTGCAATGGTCACAATGCTCAAAACTGTAAAAGCGAATGAAAAAGCGTTAGTCGCAGCTACAGCAATAGCCTCTAATACAGATGTGCACAAGCAGCGGGAGTCATTTGAGGTGCTGACGATGGCTACAGAAAGTTTATTAAAAGATGCAATTACTTCTGGAGAAGTGTATAAACAGTATTGTCCAATGGCTTTTGATGGTAGAGGTGCGTATTGGTTGTCGGATTCTAAGGAAATTCGGAATCCTTATTTCGGAGATAAAATGCTCAAGTGTGGTTTGGTTCAGGAAACCTATCAATAAAAAATGGCCTACTGGGCAATCCAATGTTTTAATGTAAAAGTATAGATGAATCAGACGTATCACATAACGGGGATGACCTGCAATGGCTGTAAGGCGCAGGTAACGAAACAACTTCAAGAGGTGTCCGGAGTGTCCGAAGTTATCGTTGATCTAGCAACGGGAGAAGCAGCGCTAGTAATGGCTTCGCATATCCCGTTAAAACAGTTACGCGCGTCCTTGTCGTCCAAATATGAGATTTCGCCCAAAGTAGAGACCCAAACTGTTTTAGAACGTGAAGTAGTATCCGAAACGCAAGAAAAATCGGTAACACAACAGCTATATCCTTTGTTTTTAATTCTAGGATATATCACCGTTGCAGCACTATTATTGAATAGAAAAGAAGGCAACGTTTCTAGTTTTATGCTTGATTTTATGGGGCTGTTTTATATTGTATTTAGTTTTTTTAAAATTTTAGGATTAAAGGGTTTTCCGGAGTCCTTCAAAATGTATGACCCATTGGCAAAAATACTACCGATATATGGTTGGATATATCCTTTTATAGAAACGGCACTTGGATTGTGTTTTTTGATGCGTTTTGAAATTACTATTGCTTTAGTAGCAACCATAATTATTTTAGGAATGACGACTATTGGAGTTGCAAAAACACTTTTGGACAAAAAAACGATTCAATGTGCCTGCTTGGGAACGGTATTGAAATTACCGATGACCAAAGCAACTATTATTGAGAATACGATTATGTTATTCATGGCAGCGTGGATGCTATTTTTATACTATTCTAAAGGATGAGAACGATACTAAAATATGCAGTTGTTTTGCTAGTAGGATTACTGCTGGGGTATGTTTTTTTTGACAACGATTCCGAGCAAAAAGATGTGGATACTGCCCATAATTCTGAGAAAGAAAAATTATGGACCTGCGCGATGCATCCCCATGTTTTACAAAAAGAAGAAGGAAAATGCCCGATTTGTGGAATGGATTTAACGGCTGCAATTCCTTCAGAGATTCGTCTTGAGAAGCATCAATTACTAATGACAGAACGAGCACAGGCTTTAGCAAATGTGCAAACAACAATCGTGGGTGCGGATTCTTCTGGAGGTGGAGGATTAACCCTTTCGGGCGAAATTGTAGCAAACGAAAAAGCCAATGCCACGCAAACGGCGCACTTTGCGGGTAGAATCGAAAAACTATATGTTAATAGCCTTGGCGAGACGGTAAAAAAAGGACAGTTGTTAGCATTGGTATATTCGCCAGAACTCTTGTCTGCGCAACAAGAATTATTAACGGCGTCTACCATGAAAAAGACACAGCCGCAGTTATATGCCGCAGTGCGTAAGAAATTACAATTATGGAAACTTTCTCCTAAGCAAATAGATCAAATAGAAACGTCTGGAAAGGCAGAAGCAAATTTTAAAATATATGCCAATGTTTCTGGAGTAGTATCCGAAAAATTAATCGAATCTGGCGATCATGTTATGGAAGGCCATGCTTTGTTCAAAATAGCAAATCTCCAAACGGTTTGGGCAGTTTTTGATGTATATGAATCACAAATTTCGCAACTGTCTATTGGGCAAAAGATCGCATTGAAAAGTGCTGCATATCCTGATAAAATCATAAAAACGGTAATATCTTTTATAGAACCAACTATGGATACGAGTACGCAAACACTAAAGGTGCGTGTCGTGTTGGATAACAGTAAATCCATATGGAAACCAGGTATGTATGTAACTGGGGTTGTCCAAGAAATCGTGAAAACGAATGTTAAAAAGAAGGTCTCTGTTCCTAGAACTGCGGTGTTATGGACGGGTAAGCAGTCTATTGTTTATGTGAAACCTAATCCTGAAAAAGCTATTTTTGAAATGCGAGAAGTAACATTGGGAATGCTAGAGGGGCCATCGTACGAAATTATAACGGGATTAACAGCCGGGGAAATTGTTGTAACAAATGGCGCTTTTGTGTTAGATGCAGAAGCACAATTACAAGGCAAAAAGAGTATGATGAATCAGGAAGTACAGTGAATAAATCTTTAGGGATTTATATATGTTCTCCGTAAGACTTTGATTAATAAAAAGGTGTAATATTTGAAACTGAATGATACGGTTTAAATTAAAGATAGTTGTAGCAGGTATATGGATAATTGGAAGTATAACTTCTTGTAAGGAGGAAAGAAAAACTCCTGCAAGTGCAGCACCATTACCAACTACAACGTCAAGAATCGCTGATAGCATTGCTTTGGCAAAAAAGGAAGAACTCGAAGCAGTTCGTCTACTACAAGAAAAAGAAGCAAAACGATTAGCAAAGCAGAAAGTACAACGCACAGCATTAGATACACTTCCAGTAACTACTTTTGTGAATTTAGAAGAACTCTCTGATGATTTTATGTATGAGTTGAAGTATGCTACAAAAGATAATTTCTTAAAACAATCGGTATATGATTGTCCTAAATGCTATGTGCGAGTTCCTACTGCAAAAGCTTTACTCAAAGCGAATGCTGTATTCTTAAAAGTGGGACGAAAAATTAAATTTTTTGATTGCTATCGTCCACATAGTGTACAAAAGAAAATGTGGAAGATATTCCCTAATCCACATTATTTGGCAAGGCCTACCAAAGGCTCTATTCATAATAAGGGAGGAGCCGTGGATATTACCCTAACGGATTTGAAAGGAAACGAACTCGATATGGGTACGGGCTTTGACCATTTTGGTAAAGAGGCACATCATGCTTATACCAACTTATCAGATACTGTGCTAGAGAATCGTAAACTATTACGCGAAACAATGAAGAAACACGGATTCTGGACCATTAGAACCGAATGGTGGCATTACAATTATCGAGGTGCTTCTAAGAATGCGTTGGCAGATTTTAAGTGGGAGTGTGAGTGATCTCAAATACACTTAATACAGTCCTAATTCTTGATTGTAAGTATAATAATCAAGAAGTAGTACGATGAGATTGTGTATGAAATGAATAATCATTCCTAACCACAGGGTGTGGTATTTGTTTCTAAGGTACCCCAATAATAAACCAAATGGGAAAATCCAAAATAACGAAAGAATCGAAAAATGTACAAGTGCAAAAATAAATGCCGTAAGGATAATCGTCATTTTTGGGTTGGTAATCTTTAGTAATTGGTTAAATAGAAATCCTCTAAACGCAAGTTCTTCAAAAATGGGCGGAAGAATAGCGATAAATATGAAGGCATACAACATGGGATTTGGGTAGTCGAGATAATCATAAAAGTAGTTGAGATCTATTTCGAAAAATGCCTCGTTGATGTAATTGGTAGTAAGCCCAATAAATAAACCACTAACAATTGGGATTATAAGGGATGCAAAGATCCATTTAGGTGTAATTTTAGAAAAACCATATAAACGTATAATGGCTTTGTGATCGATCAACGAAAAACCGATAACCGTCAGTGCGAATAAAGCTTCTATGCAACTTTCCTTGACCAGTGAGCCACCATCCTGATTGAGGAAGTAATTGATAATACTGATAGCCAGTATCGCTACGTAAAAAATAATGACCAAGTTCAGATCTTCACTGGAGCCTTTGGTTTCAGAATGCTGTAGAGCTTTGCCGCAATTTCCACAATAGGTATCTGTTACCACTATAACTGCGTCACAAGAATTACAATTCATACTACCCTATTTATCGGTCAGTTGTGCAGAATATACCCCTTTGCCTAGAAGTGTAATAACAATCACTTTAAAAAGAATTCCTTGTATAATCGTCATTGGTTCCAAAACGGCATTTAGCACGATGATCATTATGTACAGTAACAATGCAGATAACAGTGCTGCAAAAGGTTTGGTCTGCGCCCAAAATGCTAAACCTAAAAAAATCAAAGCTAATAATGCATTAGTGATAAGAATAGCAGGATCTTGAGAACGGAAAAAATAAAACAAGCCAACCACAAAGAAGATTCCAGCCATCCAGAATAAGGTTTTTTTGGCGGATTGCACTTTTTTAGCGGCTTCGGATTTGGCATTCTTTTTTAGTACACGATTGGCATGAAACAGTGCTTTTTCCTTTTCAGTACCATTATGTGGGAACCCACAGTTGACACAGAATTTGCTATCGGATTTTGAGATTTCGGCACCACAATTAGTGCATAGGTTTTTTGGAAATATTAGTTCTTCCATATGGAGGTTTTAAGTATGTTAGGTAGTATTAGGGGTGGGGCAAATATAGGAAAAGATATTCAGGGCTAAGGAAAATTAACGGCTAATTCGATGTAATACATGTAAATAGCGTATTACATAAATAATAAAGCGAGATTCTCTTAATAAGAAAATCTCGCTTTCAGTTATTTTGGGGTTGTATTGCTTGCCTTTTCAGGCAAACCTTATTGACAACATCAAAATAGTTGTATTAAGATACAAATAAATTATTGAAAGACAATGAATTAATTCGTAATTCTGTGCTCATAAGCATAGATTATTAAGATCCACACATCAAACAATCATCCCCTTCACTTTCTTTAGATTGTGCGATGAGTGCTTTTAATTCCTCGGGAGTTAAGGAGGTTCCTTCTGGGCTCACAGGAGCTGGTTTTGATGCTTTGGCCTCTTCTAATACCTGAGCAGCGGCCGCAGCTACTTGTTTTGGCTGTGTTACTTCTTTTACCTCTTTTTTTAGCGTAAACTTAATCGCATCTACGGCAGATTTTGTTCTCAAGTAATACATTCCTGTTTTTAAGCCGCTTTTCCAAGCATAAAAATGCATAGAAGTCAATTTGGACATCGTAGCGCCTTCCATAAACAAGTTGAGTGATTGTGATTGATCAATAAAATACCCTCTCTGACGCGACATATCAATGATGTCTTTCATGCTCATTTCCCATACGGTTTTATAAAGATCCTTGAGATCTTGAGGAATGATATCTATGTTTTGTACCGATCCATTAGCACGCATGATCGCATCTTTTAGGTCATCACTCCAAAGACCTAATTTCACTAAATCTTCGAGTAAGTGTTTGTTCACAACAATAAACTCTCCAGATAGTACACGGCGTGTATAGATGTTACTAGTGTAGGGCTCAAAAGCTTCATTATTTCCAAGAATCTGTGAGGTAGAAGCTGTTGGCATTGGTGCAACTAATAAAGAGTTGCGTACACCGTTTTCGAGTACTTGTTTGCGCAGTTTTGCCCAATCCCAGCGACCACTAAGTTCTTCATCTTTGATGCCCCAAAGGTTGTGTTGGAATTCTCCTTTGGAAATCGGAGAACCTTTATAGCTTTCATAAGTGCCTTGTTCTTGTGCCAACTCCATCGAAGCAGTAACTGCAGCAAAATATAAGGTTTCAAAAATCTCTTGGTTGAGTTTTTTGGCTTCATCGCTTGTAAACGGCATACGAAGCATGATAAAAGCATCTGCTAATCCTTGAATTCCTAATCCAATCGGACGATGACGGAAGTTGGAATTTTCGGCTTCTTTAACTGGGTAGTAATTGCGATCAATTACCGTGTTCAGGTTTTTGGTTACGCGTTTGGTTACACGGAACAATTCTTTGTGATCAAACTCACCGTTTTTAACAAACATTGGAATTGCAATTGATGCAAGGTTACATACGGCCACTTCATCAGGACTGGTGTATTCCATAATCTCTGTACAGAGATTAGAAGAACGTATGGTTCCTAGATTTTGCTGATTGGATTTACGATTTGCTGCATCTTTATAAAGCATGTATGGTGTACCGGTCTCGATCTGAGATTCCAGAATTTTTTCCCAAAGCTCACGAGCTTTAATCGTTTTGCGTCCTCTTCCTTCTTTTTCATATTGGATATATTTTTCTTCAAAAGCTTCACTATGCACATCTGCCATTCCTGGACATTCGTTAGGGCACATGAGTGTCCATTCAGCATCTTCCTGTACACGTTTCATGAATAAATCAGGCACCCACATGGCGTAGAACAAGTCACGAGCACGCATTTCTTCTTTTCCATGGTTTTTTCTAAGATCCAAGAAATCAAAAATATCAGCATGCCAAGGTTCCATATAGATGGCAAAAGAGCCTTTACGCTTCCCGCCACCTTGATCTACATAACGTGCTGTATCGTTGAATACGCGTAGCATTGGTACAATTCCATTAGACGTACCATTCGTTCCAGAAATATAAGATCCTGTTGCACGAACATCATGGATAGATAATCCAATACCTCCGGCAGATTGCGAAATCTTAGCCGTTTGTTTTAAGGTATCATAAATTCCATCAATACTATCTTCTTTCATTGTTAAGAGAAAACAAGAAGACATCTGTGGTTTTGGCGTCCCTGAATTGAATAAGGTTGGTGTCGCATGAGTAAAGAATTTTTTAGACATCAACTCATAGGTTTCTATAGCAGCATCTAGATCCCCTAGATGAATACCTATAGAAACACGCATCAACATATGTTGCGGACGTTCCGCAATTTTACCATTTAATTTAAGTAAATAGGAACGTTCTAATGTTTTGAACCCAAAATAATCATAACTAAAATCACGGTTGTAAATAATGGTAGAATCCAGCTGTTCTTTGTTTGCCATTATTACTTCATACACTTCATCAGAGATCAATGGTGCATCTTTTCCAGTTCTTGGATTTACATAGGTGTAAAGATCTTTGACAACTTCAGAGAACACCTTTTTAGTGTTTTTATGCAGGTTAGAGACCGAAATACGTGCCGCAAGTTTAGCATAATCAGGGTGTGCGATAGTCATTGTGGCAGCAATTTCTGCGGCCAAATTGTCTAATTCACTTGTAGTAACTCCATCATATAGTCCTTCAATTACACGCATGGCAACTTTGACTGGATCTACCAGTTCATTCAATCCATAACATAGTTTTTTTACTCGCGCGGTAATTTTGTCGAACATCATTGGCTCTTTATGGCCGTCTCTTTTTACTACATACATAGTGTTTTTGTGATTTTAGTTTTTGAGTCCAAGAAAACTGCTGGATCCTTATGGCTCAAATGGGTTACAACAATGCAGCGTACTGCATCGCCTAAATTGATAAAATGTTTATGTTTTACAGGCTTTCCAGAGGCACTCCTGTATATGTGGGAGGACTTTTGATAAGTCACTCTCCGTGGGTTTGTGAATTTATTGCGACTTAGAAGTCGTCATCAAAACTGATCTTGTCAGCCTTAGTATCATTGTTGAGAACACCTGCTTTTTGGTACTCTGAGACACGTTTTTCAAAGAAATTGGTTTTTCCTTGTAGGGAAATCATGTCCATAAAATCAAAAGGATTGGCAGTGCCATATTCTTTTTCACATTCTAGTTCTACCAATAATCTGTCAGTTACAAATTCTAGGTATTGTGTCATGAGTTTTGCGTTCATTCCGATCAAGCTTACTGGAAGTGATTCGGTGACAAACTCACGTTCTATATTTAACGCATCGACAATAATTTCGCGAATACGCTCCTTAGGTACTTTGTTTATTAAGTGGTGGTTATGCAAGTGTACGGCAAAATCACAGTGTACTCCTTCGTCTCTAGAGATAAGCTCATTAGAGAAGGTAAGACCTGGCATAAGACCACGCTTTTTTAGCCAATAAATAGAGCAAAAAGCTCCTGAGAAGAAAATACCTTCTACCGCTGCAAAAGCAATGAGACGCTCTGCAAAAGAATCGGATTCGATCCATTTCAATGCCCAATCCGCTTTTTTCTTGATAGCAGGAAAAACTTCGATAGCTCTAAATAGTTGGTCTTTCTCTTCTTCGTCTTTTACATACGTATCGATAAGCAAAGAGTAGGTTTCAGAATGGATGTTTTCCATCATAATCTGAAAGCCATAGAAGAACTTTGCTTCACTGTATTGGACTTCGTTTACAAAATTCTCTGCCAAATTTTCATTTACAATTCCATCGGATGCTGCAAAAAATGCTAAAATGTGTTTGATGAAATAACGCTCATCATCATTTAGTTTAGTGCTCCAATCTGTTGTGTCTTGATGTAAATCAATTTCTTCGGCTGTCCAAAAGCTTGCTTCCATCTTTTTATACCATTGCCATATGTCATCATGTTTGATGGGAAATATCACAAATCGGTCTTTGTTTTCTGCTAAGATGGGTTCAACTGCACTCATTCGGGTCGATGTAAAAATTAAAAATTTGGCGTAAAATATATGTGCTTTAGTAAGCGCATAACAAAGATCAAAAAATGTAAGCTATACTCGACAAAAAGTTAGCAAACGTTTTTAACAAAGTTTTCAACATGGGGAATGTTTTACATGAAATGGCTGTTAGAATAGATTTTATGGTAAAAACTTGATAATCAGATTTTTAAATTATTATCATCTTTGCTTTAAACAAAAGTCAATGTATGGTCAAGAGCTTGTTTTTACACTTGGTAACAGCGTTTTTTAACAACTTTTTTTATTGTGTATGCATAAGAAAATAAGAAGGAATTTAGTCATTTTTTTTCAACAAATAAAAAAATGAAATTATGGTTTTGCCATACTAAATGTTTTTGATTTCCGCATCATAAGCAGACAAAAAAGAGCAGGTTATTTTTTTAATTCAATGGCTACTTTTTCAAGTTCGGCATACCAGTTTTCCCCAAATTTCCGAATAAGTGCTTCTTTGACAAATTTATACACAGGGACTTGGAGTTCTTTGCCAAGCGTACAGGCATCATCACAAATATGCCAGTGGTGATAATTCACCGCAGAAAATTCGGAATATTCTTGCACGCGAACGGGATATAAATGGCAAGAAACGGGTTTTTTCCAAGTAACTTCTCCTTGGTTATAGGCTTCTTCAATACCACACATGGCAGTTTGATGCTCGTCAAAGATAACATAAGCACAGTCTGCACCATTAATTAGCGGGGTTTCCCAATCGCCATCAATTCCTTTTACATAAGTGCCTTGTGTTTCAATCACGGTAATTCCTTCTGGACGTAAAAACGGCTTTACTTTTGGGTAAATGTCATCTAGAATTGCTTTTTCATCTTCGGTGACAGGGGCTCCTGCCTCGCCGTCAATGCAGCAGGCTCCTTTGCAGGCACTGAGATTACAGACAAAGTCCTTTTCTATAAGGTCTTCGGAGACTAAAGTTTTTCCTAACTGAAACATGGGGCAAAGATATGTATTCCAGTTTAGAGTTATGAGTTCGGAGCTGTGAGTTTTTTAAAAGAAAACTCTAAAAAATGGATTAAATGCAGACGCGTAGATGCTTTTTTGATCATCATATAATACGTCATATCGCATGCCAATGGTGATACCGCCTAATTGGTATCCTGCTCCAAGGAATATAGAAGGATAAAAATACGAATCGCGCACATCTCCAACAGCAGTTTCGAGTGTTCTGGAAACCCCAGTCTCTTCAAATTCTGCAGATAATTGCAGTCCTTTGATAGGATTGTATAAGGTAATTAAGCTTCCGCCATAGATGTAGTCTTCAAAATTTAGTCCTTTATTGTAGCCAAAATTGATACCTAGTCCGGCACTGAATTTTTGATCAAATTGATAGATGGCAGATGGCGCGGCTACAATACTTGTGCGATTGTTAGCAAAACTCAGGCTAAGATTGCCGCCAAAACGCACTTTGGACCAAAAATCGGATGTAGTTGTAGTGACTTGAGCATTAGAATGATATAAGAATCCGCTAAAAAATGTTAGTAAAACAATTAATATATTTCTGTTATATCCGTTATTCATTGTTAAAATCTTAAAAAATTGCTATATAAATATAGATAATTCAGCAGTAGGTCTTCTCGAATTGTCGTATTTTTGTTAAGTTTTTGTCAATATTTTATTTAAAAAGGACAATAGTACCCAAATTATGGATAAATATTCTTTCTTGAATGCAGCAAATACCGCTTTTTTTGCGGATTTGTATGAGCAGTATTTGGAAAACCCCGATAGTGTAGAGCCTAGTTGGCGTGCGTTTTTCCAAGGATTTGATTTTGGAGTAGAGAGCGCAGATGGTACAACAGAAACGGTTTATGTAGAGACAGGATCTGCAGCATCGGCACCAATTCCGCAAAAAGTACAAAAAGAGTTTCAAGTCGTAAAGCTGATTGATAGTTATAGGACACGAGGGCATTTGTTTACTAAGACAAATCCTGTTCGGGAGCGACGTAAGTATGAACCCACTTTGGCGTTAGAGAATTTTGGATTGAGTCAAGCGGATCTTAATACCGTTTTTGATGCTGGAGAGATTCTTAATCTTGGAGCAACAACACTTAACAATATTATTGTACACCTAGAGAATATCTATTGTGATGCCATTGGTGTTGAGTATATGTACATCCGTAAGCCAGAAGAAATTGCTTGGATACAGAGTAAGTTAAATGTTAATGATAACCATCCCAACTTCTCTGTTGATGAGAAGAAACACATTCTCAAAAAACTGAATGAAGCTGTTGCATTTGAGAGTTTTTTACATACCAAATATGTAGGACAGAAACGTTTTTCTCTTGAAGGAGGAGAGTCGTTAATTCCGGCTTTGGATACTTTGGTAGAAAAGGCTGCCGAAAAAGGGGTTAAAGAATTTGTCATGGGTATGGCACACCGCGGTCGTTTGAGCACGTTGACTAATATTTTTGGCAAAAGTCCTAAAGATATTTTTAGTGAGTTTGATGGGAAGGATTATGAAGAGGCTATTTTTGATGGGGATGTAAAGTACCATTTGGGCTGGACTTCCAAAAGGAAAACGGAGACAGGTAAGGCTATTAATATGAATATTGCACCAAACCCTTCTCACCTGGAAACTGTAGGAGCTGTTGTAGAGGGAATTACTAGGGCAAAACAAGATACGAGCTATCAAGATGATATTTCTCAAGTATTGCCGATTGTAGTGCATGGCGATGCGGCTATTGCGGGTCAGGGACTTGTATATGAGGTGGTGCAAATGGCACAACTAGATGGGTATAAAACTGGAGGAACGATACATATAGTGGTAAATAATCAAATTGGTTTTACCACGAATTATTTGGATGCACGATCTTCTACCTATTGTACGGACGTTGGTAAAGTAACACTCTCACCAGTACTGCATGTAAATGCTGATGATGTAGAAGCTGTAGTGCATGCAACCTTGTTTGCTTTAGATTTTAGAATGACCTTTAAGCGTGATGTTTTTATTGACTTGTTAGGGTACAGAAAGTATGGTCATAATGAAGGTGATGAGCCACGTTTTACACAGCCTAAATTATATAAAGCAATTGCGAAGCATAAAAACCCACGAGATATCTACGCGGGAAAGTTAATTGCTGATGGTGTTATAGATCAAGCCTTTGTAAAAGACTTAGAAACGGCCTATAAAAGTTCTTTGGAAGAAGATCTTCAAGATTCTCGAAAGGAAGAAAAAGTAGTAATCACTCCATTTATGCAAGATGAATGGTCTGGGTTTACGCGTGTGCAGGAGGATGAGATGATGAAAGAAGTGAAGACGGCCTATCCAAAAACGAAACTTACAGAAATTGCTGAGGTTATTACTAAATTACCTTCGGATAAAAAATTCTTACGAAAAATAGAGCGTCTGATCGATGCAAGGCATAAAATGTTTTTTGAAACCGATCAATTAGATTGGGCAATGGGAGAAATGTTGGCCTACGGTTCTTTATTGAAAGAAGGCTACGATGTGCGCTTAAGTGGACAGGATGTAGAGCGAGGGACCTTTTCTCATCGTCATGCGGTGATCAAAGTAGAGGACAGTGAAGAAGAAATCATGTTGCTTAATAATCTTAAAGGCGATCAAGGGGATTGTTATGTATATAATTCCCTATTATCAGAATATGGAGTAGTAGGATTTGATTATGGATACGCGATGGCTAGTCCAAAAACCTTAACTATTTGGGAAGCACAATTTGGTGATTTTAGTAATGGTGCGCAAATCATGCTAGATCAGTATATTTCTTCAGCAGAAGATAAGTGGAAATTGCAAAATGGCTTAGTGATGTTATTGCCGCATGGGTACGAAGGACAAGGAGCAGAACATTCATCTGCACGTATGGAACGGTATTTACAGTTGTGTGCAAAGGATAATATGTTTGTAGCGGATTGTACAACACCAGCAAACTTATTTCATTTATTACGGCGACAAATGAAAGCAAAGTATCGAAAGCCTTTGATTGTTTTTACACCCAAAAGCTTACTAAGACATCCAAAAGCAGTTTCTCCAGTTGCAGATTTTGTAAAAGGAAGTTTCCAAACGTTGATCGATGATGAGAAAGCTAAAGCGACATCAATAAAATCATTGGTTTTTTGTACCGGAAAATTCTATTATGATTTGTTGGCGGAACAAGAAAAATTAGGTCGTAAAGATGTAGCATTGGTTCGTATCGAACAATTGTTTCCATTGCCAGTGAAAGAAATGGATAAAATGCTTAAGAAGTATAAGAACGCTAAGGATATTGTATGGGCGCAAGAGGAACCAAGGAACATGGGGGCGTTAAGTCATGTGTTAACACATTTTGATGGAGCATATTCATTCCGATACGCGAGTAGAAGACCGTATGGGGCTCCTGCTGCGGGTAGTGCAACACGTTCTAAGCGACGTCATCAAGAAGTGATCGATTATGTTTTTGATGCAAAAAAAGATAATCAAAAGCGATAATAGCATCGTAATACGAGGATAAAAATTTTAAACAAAAAAATCATAAACATACGTATAATGACTCTTTGTGGAGTATATAGCGTAAACAATAAAAATCAATTATGGCTTTAGAAATGAAAGTCCCATCACCGGGAGAATCTATCACCGAAGTAGAAATTGCACAATGGTTGGTAGAAGACGGGGATTATGTAACCAAAGATCAAGCAATCGCAGAGGTTGACAGTGATAAAGCGACATTAGAATTACCAGCGGAAGCGAGTGGTATTATTACGCTTCAAGCAGAAGAAGGAGATGCTGTTGCTGTAGGTCAGGTGGTATGTTTGATTGATACCGATGCGAAAGCTCCAGAAGGTGGTGCTGCAGAAGCTGCACCTGCCAAAGTAGAAGCTGCTGCTCCAAAAACAGAAGCAAAACCAGCTCCTGCTGCTCCAGCAAAAACAACGACCTATGCAACTGGAACTGCATCGCCAGCGGCAAAAAAAGTATTGGCCGAACGCGGAATTGATGCGGCTAGCGTTGCAGGAACGGGACGTGATGGTCGTATCACTAAGGCAGATGCTGTAGCGGCTAAGCCTTCAATGGGGACACCTGGTCCAGGCAGCAGAGGTGAAGAACGCAAAAAGCTATCGATGTTGCGTCGTAAAGTGGCACAGCGCTTAGTGTCTGTAAAAAATGAAACGGCAATGTTAACCACTTTTAATGAGGTGGACATGCAACCGATATTTAACTTGCGCAAAGAGTACAAAGAAACGTTTAAAAGTAAGCATGGAGTTAGTCTTGGTTTTATGTCTTTCTTTACCTTGGCTTGTGTTCGCGCATTAAAAATGTATCCAGCTGTCAACGCGATGATGGATGGGGATTATATGGTAGCCTATGATTTTCAGGATATCAGTATTGCAGTTTCTGGTCCAAAAGGATTAATGGTGCCTGTGATTCGCAATGCCGAGAATTTGAGTTTCCGTGGTGTGGAATCAGAGGTGAAACGTTTGGCATTACGCGCACGTGATGGTCAGATTACAGTAGATGAAATGACCGGAGGAACTTTTACCATAACCAATGGTGGTGTATTTGGATCGATGTTGTCTACACCAATTATTAACCCACCACAGAGTGCCATACTTGGAATGCATAATATTGTAGAACGCCCAGTTGCAATTGATGGTAAAGTAGAAATACGTCCAATTATGTATGTGGCATTATCATATGATCACAGGATCATTGACGGAAAAGAATCTGTAGGATTCTTAGTTGCTGTAAAGGAGGCTCTAGAAAACCCAGAAGAATTATTGATGGATAATGCAGTAAAAAAGGCGCTCGAATTGTAAGGAGAAGTAATAGAGAAGCTTAAAGTATAGTATTAAAAAAGCGAGATGATTAGATAAAATCATCTCGCTTTTATATTTAATACCATTTGTTTATTTAATAACAATGGTGTCGTTTTGGTTGCTATGCTATTTATTGATTAGGGTCAGTTTTTTTACTGCTACCGCATTCTCTCCATAAATTTTTAGAATATACGTTCCATTAGTTAGCGCATTAAGATCGATACGTTGTCGCTCGAGTGAATTTAATGGAATTGTATTTATAAGTTTTCCTCTTAGCGTAAATAGCTCCAGATACTGCAGGTTGTTTTTTGTATCCGCAGTTAGATACAATGTCCCTGTGCTAGGATTTGGATAAAGTTTTAGTTCTTTGGACAATTGGCTGTCAGCAATACTAAGCGAAGTATTGAAGTTTTCTATAGTAAATTGTGCGACTCCGTTGAGAGTAATATCATTGGAAGTTTCCGCTAAAAGAGCAACTATAAAAACAGTCTCATCAATTTCTTCAGTGTCAGAATCTATAATTGTTTCTATGTTGATATCTACACTACTTTGGTTTGCAGGAATAGTGATCGTAGAAGGACCTTGTGTATAGTCTATTCCGGGTGTTGCGAATCCGGTATAATTTACGATATTAAGTGTGGTCGCTGAGTATGAAGGTTCGGAAATTGTAAAAGTAAATACACCAGTATTCCCTTCCAATACTTTTTCAGGACTGCTAGATGCGGTTATACTGCTAACGTAATCTTCAATATTTATGGTGATTTTCCCTTGATCAGTGGTTGTAGAAGATTCGCTTGAATTACCAGAAAGATCGTCTACTTCAATGTAAATATAATAACTACGGGTATCAATATTTTCAAAGTCAAAAGTGCTTCGATTTTTTACCGTAATCATTCCTGTATTGTTGTTAATTTCAAATTTATTTTGATCTGATCCTCCAACAATCCTCCAGTTTTTGAATTGTGTATTAGAACCATCATCTACTGCTGGGACACCTACAGAATGACCATTTGGAGCATCTTCTCTTAGTCCAAAAGTTTGGGCATTAATTACGGGTTTTGTAAAATCTGCATTGTTAAGGGTAAAACTGCAACCGTTTTGGGATAAAGCACCATTTAAATAGGTGCTGTCGCTACTTGTGTTATAGTTGTTTGACGGCATAAATAGCGATAGTAAGCTTTCTTTATTTCCTTCCCGAGGCCCCGTGCATCGATATTGCCAGTTTTTTTTACTAGAGGTGGAACTAAATATGTCGATATTTAATGTTAGTCCCTCTGGAAGCATTGTTAAGGTGGAAGATGTTCTTAAACCAGATGCATGATCAAGAATAGCTCGTCCTCTATTAAAGGCGTATATAAAGTTTGGGATAGTGGTATTGCTTTCTTGATAAACAAGTATTTGATCACCTATAGCAGTGATGTTAAAATTCCCACTTTTACTCACTACTCCTGTGCTTGTTCCAATGTTGCTTTTTGGATTTTCAATAATAATTTCGGTCAAAGCAGGAATGCTACTAGTCGCGGTCCATGTAATTATGCCTTCTGGTGCTGTTCCGAAGGCATTCGTCGTAGTGTCCCAACCACGATCCGTGAAATAAATCTTGGTGTTTTTTTGAATATTTACAAAGGTGATAAATGAAAAAGATTGATTTCCATTGGTGTTGTACGTCGTAATTGCAATATCTCCAGAGTTTAGGCTTGATTGTGCTATAGATTTAGCAGAAATCAAAGCAAAAAATAGAAATAGCATCAGGGGGTATCGATGTTTCATGAAAGGCTTTTTTTGTGATTTTAGTGCCCAAATATACAAAAAAACCACCTTATGTATGTGGTTTTAGGTTTTTTTAACATATCAAAAAATATGTAAAAGCTTGTTTTTTAAAAGATAAGGGTGAGTAGTATATATAAGTTTAATAAAATAGCAAATGCTACACAAACAACAATAATGTAAGGGATTGATTTCATAATTTAAGGTTTTAAAGAGTGTTTGTTCAAATATATATATTAGCCATTATCGTTATTAGGGGTAAATCCCCCTATTTTTATAAAAAACGATTAATACTTCTTCATATTGTATATTATTGAATACACTCTTGTCACTTGATTTATAGTATATAATTTATTGCAAAATACTATGTTACCCTTCTAATAAAAGTTAAAATGGTGTTTTTGAAAATCATAAAATCGTTGTAAGTGCTAATTTTTTAGATAAAGGTACTTTCTGTCGTAATCTATGATTGCTTTCCCACGTTTTAGAATATCGGCACCAATAATTCCATCTACAGGCTCAGCGTTGTGAGAAGTTAAGGCTTGATTGACGTGTGTTAGGTCAAACAATATTAAAGAGATACGATTTCTAGACCATAACCCTAATTGCATCGTGTTGTTTTTAGAAAGTAACGTATCCATATCGATTGCACCCGCACCTGCCGCTTTAATCGCACTTGCCTGTGTGCGTAATTGAAACTTTTCTACAGATTCAAAACCAACACATGAGCTAGAGGCGCCAGTATCTAATATAAAAGTGCCAGTTATATCGTTAATAGTTGCGTTGATTTCTAAATGATTCGTTTTGGTAAAGAAAAAAGGAATACGTGAATATCCTTTGTCTTTTAGAATGGTACGTAGTGCGCTCATTAATGAGTTGAAATGTGGTGTTTAAAATTATATAGGTGATTAGAAGCAACAAAAATACGCATAAGATTTCGATGCCCGTTCAAAGAGGGAGGTCATTTGATGCAGTACTAGTTGTATAATGTACAAAAGCGTCCCAATAGTGAGGATATTTATAGGAGGTACTACCTTTGCTATTTGTTGCACTATTGTGTAAATTATTTTTAAAGTAGAAGAAGATATTTGCATCTATGGGGAATACAGAGGCGCATGCCGATCACAAATATATTGAAGCTTTAGTGCAAAATGACAGTGTTTTAGAAGAACTTTCTGAAGGAAAATCAATATATCTGAATAAAGCGTGTTGGGTAGATGCGTTAAGTTTATTAAAACAAGAGCACTATGAGCAATGTGCTATGATGTTAAAAACCATTCCTGAAATAGCAGAAGATTATGATAACGCACAGCAATTACTTAAAAAATTATAAAGTCCGCTAGAAGCACCAACTTCTTTGGTATTTTTGCGCTATGATACTAACAGATACCCATACGCATTTATATAGTGAGGCTTTTGATGAAGATCGTGATGCGATGATGCAACGCGCTATTGCAGTTGGAGTACAGCGTTTTTTTGTCCCAGCAATTGATTCGACCTATACAGAGGGGATGTATGCGCTAGAAAAAGCATATCCTGATCAGGTATTCCTCATGTCGGGATTGCATCCCACCCATGTCAAAGAAAACTATCAAGAAGAATTAGCACACGTAGCGGAGCAATTGGCGGCAAGAAAATTCTATGCCGTTGGCGAAATCGGAATTGATCTCTATTGGGACAAAACTTTTTTGAAGCAACAACAAGAGGCTTTTCGCACGCAGATCCAATGGGCAAAAAAACATCAGTTACCTATAGTGATACATTGTAGAGATGCCTTTGATGAGGTTTTCGAAGTGTTGGAATCCGAAAAAGGAACAGATTTATTCGGAATTTTTCACTGCTTTACAGGGACGTTAGCGCAGGCGAAACAAGCCATAGGTTATAATATGAAATTAGGTATTGGTGGTGTAGTTACATTCAAGAATGGAAAAATTGATCAGTTTTTGAATCAAATACCGCTAGAATGTATCGTTTTAGAAACCGATGCGCCCTATTTGGCGCCTACTCCATATCGAGGCAAACGCAATGAGAGTAGCTATGTCGTTCAAGTGCTAGAGAAGCTAAGTGATATTTATCAAGTTTCGGAAGCAGAAGTGGCAAAAATCACCACACAAAACTCTGTTGAGGTGTTTGGGGTGTAAGTATTATGAAATTTGATTTATTTATTAAGTAGGTCAAAATCCCTCACCCCAACCCTCTCCCAGAGGGAGAGGGTTGGGGTGAGGGTAATCATACTGTAATTAGTCTTTTAAAAAAAATCAAAAATATGCGCAACAAACCAAAAATATTGTTGATCTATACAGGTGGGACTATCGGTATGGTCAAGGATGCAGAAACTGGAGCTTTGATTCCGTTTAATTTTGATGAATTATTAGAACATATTCCTGAGCTAAAGCTGTTAGATTGCCAAATAATTCCGATCAGCTTTGAGCAGCCCATAGATTCTTCTAATATGAATCTGACGTATTACACCATGCTTGGCGATATGATTCATGTGAATTATCATGAATATGATGGTTTTGTAGTGCTGCACGGGAGTGATACCATGTCCTATACCGCTTCGATGGTTAGTTTTATGTTCGAGAATTTACAAAAACCGATTATTTTTACAGGATCACAGCTGCCTATCGGGGATTTACGTACCGACGCCAAAGAGAACTTAATTACAGCGATACAAATTGCTGCTTTACAAGAAAATGACAAACCAATAATTACGGAAGTAGGATTGTATTTTGAATATAAATTATTACGTGGTAATCGCACGACAAAAATCAACGCAGAACATTTTGAAGCTTTTAAATCCTATAACTATCCAGCATTAATTACTTCAGGTGTGCATTTGAAAGTGAATCAAACGACTTTGTTGCGTTCCGATCCAAAAAGGGAATTAGTGTACCATAATCATTTTGATGATAATGTGATGATTGTTAAGTTGTTTCCCGGTTTAAATGAGGTTGTACTACAAAATATGATCGCTATTCCAGGTCTAAAAGGGATCATTCTGGAAACCTATGGCGCGGGTAATGCCACGACCGAATCATGGTTTTTGAATTTGATAAAAGAAGTCATTGTGCAAGGTGTACGGGTAATTAATGTAACGCAATGTGCATCCGGAAGTGTGGTCATGGGGCAATATGGAACGAGTTCAGTGCTCAAAAAAATTGGTGTTATTGATGGGAAAGACAGTACAACGGAGACTGCTCTGACCAAGTTGATGTATTTATTAGGAGAAAGTTTAGATGCTAAAACCTTTAAAACCATCTATGAAACGAGTCTTCGTGGTGAAATGTCATAGAAAAAAGGAAGAACAACTCATGGGTTTGCCTTTTTTTTTGTTATTTAGCAGCCGTTATAAATAAAATATAAAAGAAATTTTAGAGAGGTGGCCGAGTGGTCGAAGGCGCACGCCTGGAAAGTGTGTATACGCCAAAAGCGTATCGAGGGTTCGAATCCCTTCCTCTCTGCTCAAAAGAAAACTGCAACGGAGTTGCAGTTTGATTTTATGTTTTTCGTGTCAAAAGCATCGCTTTTGTAAGCGGAAAATATAAAATCAAACTACTAAGACGATAGTCTTAGTGTAGTTTTTATGCT
>CAZYRG010000009.1:26017-29445 GCA_964650425.1 uncultured Flavobacteriaceae bacterium | reverse complement strand
CATTCTAAGCTCAATAATATTTACTAATTTATTATTGAGCTTAGTTTTAATTTTTACAGTGAATATACCTGTAGGATATTAACTCAGATTAACCTTCTTTAAATTTTTACTTTATAAATTTATTAAGTTGATTTTCTTCTCTGGCAAAAATAAAATCATTGGATTCATTATACATTTTTCTATTTAGCTCTTTAACTTCATCATCTGTCGGATTAACAAGATTGTAAAGTTTTTTACCTTCAATGAATTCAACCTTAATTGCAAATTTAGGACTAATAGGATAAAAGAAATTCATATCGCTTGTATTGCCTTTTTCATCTTTTACATTACCCAATAAATTAATGACTGGTTGGTCTGTAGTAATGAATTCAAGATTATTATTAATTTCTAATAATGTGTAACTAATTTTCTTGTCAAAAGATATATTCTGTGTAACTTTTGTAGCTAAAATCAGAACAACAAAACTAAATACATTATCCGCATCAAAAATGGTTTTATTATCAGCAAACTCGTTATTAATTTGCTCTCTTTGCTTTTTTGTTCTAAAGTACTGAAAACACAGAAACATTAATGCTTGATATTTATTTTCGGGAGTATTAAACAACTTCAAATCATCCAAGCTACGGCAATTAATTAGCTTTCTCCCTTCTCGTTCTATTGCAGTATGAAAATCTTCAAAACCATTATACTCTAAAATTTTTAAATGGTGTGAGTCTTTAATTTTAGCTTCTTTATGAATACTTTTCAACTCGTTAAACATCAATACGGCTTCAAGCATATCTTCTTGCAGTTTTTTGACTGGGCCATTTGTAGTTGAGCACATATGCTTTAAAAAAGCAACCTCTAACTTGTTGTACACATTAAACTTATAAAAGTGACGTTGTTGTGCAACATTCATTAGATTAGTATTAATAATCTTGTTTTTAGATATAATTAATGTTGGCAACGATTGTTCCTGAGTCCAGTTGCCTAAAAATTCTCTCCAAACGTAATGTTGTCTTTTTGTAATATGATTAGCCATTTAACTTTAAGTTATTTTTTACAATATATACGATTGTAGCTTGAACCGCTATTCCTTTACCATTTTATCTGACCTATAAATTCAAACCCCTTGTCATTACTGGGGTTTTACTTTTTTAAGACAAACCAAAAGTAATATCACGTACCGAGTTACAATTCCTGTAAGTTAAAGCCCCTGAGTACTCATTTATATTTATCGCTAATCACATAAGTAAAACGCTTTCTCATCAGTTTTGCTCGTCAAGAATTAGTGTAGCAATGGAGTTAATCACGAACAAAGACAACAATAAAAACAACATTGAGTTAACTTTTAGTCAAACGCCTGACAAGAAGTTGGCAACATATCTTACCGAGTTAGGGTTTAAACATTCCAGTAAAAATGAGAATCTTTGGATTGCAGATGCACATCCGGCTTATGAGAATTATGCCCAAGCACTTCAAAGTGCTTTTCAAGAGAATCAAGACTGGCAAACTGTTCTAATATATCCATCATTTGAATCAAATATTCAAAATATAGATGACAATAAATTCAGTTTTGTAACCATTCATTTTCGCGGTAAAGAAAAAGCCGAAAAACAAGATTACGTACTTTTTGAGTCTTATAAGAGAATTGCTATTGAAATTGCCACACAATTTGCCTTAAATAACTTTGGCGAAAATTTTAAGCATTTAGAAGTATACCCAAGAAATTATAAACGCAAGGCAAGGCTTCTCTATGATGAAGGAAAGATTATTCATCGAGAGCCAAAAGAAAAAAATGAACCTAAAAAAGAAGAAAATAAGGCTCCAATAGTAGTAGTTGTTGACGATGATATTACTGAAACACCACCCAACGAATTTCGAGAAGTTACTGTATTGGTAATTCACGAACTTGAAGAATTGGAACAAAAACTTAAAGGTGAAGCTGAAACTATAATTGCAACAACAATAAACGATTTGGAAGATGCACTTGAACAAGTGCGTGAAATTCCATTTAAAAATCATCTTCAAAAAGCCATCCTAATTTATAAAGATTGGGTTAATGATTTAGATGCAGACACACGATTAATAGCCAGCGCATCGATGAGTAAATTAACCCAACTTTTGGATGGTACTTCCATTGATGATATTCACGATTCAAGTGAGGATATTACTATTTCTAAAGACATTTTCAATAGAGACCACATTGTACCAAATGTTTTGGTACCTGCACAAGCTGGTGAGCCATTTCAATCAGGTGGACTTACCATTGGTGACGGTAATTTTTTAAAGTTTAAGTTTCCTCAACTCTACAAGATAACAGACGATAATCTATCCGAAGTTTCGCCATTAGCATTATTCCAACTTTCTCAAATGGCGCATCCTAAAGATTATGGGATGTTTGTCAACCGAAGTACTTTACTTCAAGAATGGGAAAACAGAGGTCGTGAAGCATTCTTGAAATTAGGCTACCCCATTGACTTAGACTATCCCTATGTTAACATTCATACAGGCTATAAAAGTGTTTCAACGTTAGGAAAAGAAATAGGAGCTTACGATGATAGGCATAGATGGTGGTCATCTGTAGAGCATTCAAGACCTGTAGCAGATTTAGATAAAGGTGTTACGATTATTGATGAATTGCTTTTAGAATTGGTTGAGAAAAAAACTGAGTTCATTAATCCCAGAACTAATAAGCCGAAAACAGATAAAAAATCTAAGGAGACTGTTAGTGATATTGAATGGGAAATGGAGCGATTAGAACGCTCTAAACAAGTTATCGTTGACTATCAAAATAAAGATAAAACAGAAGTTCCAATTCCAAGTACATCTGGTCAATCTGTCCCGCAATCACAAAAGCCTAACGACTATATCGATAAGGTTATAGCGATTATGCATACCGCTTTCACGAAAACGGAACGACTATCAAAAAAGAAGGTTGAGCGCTTAAAAGAAGAAACAGAAGCACCGACTATGGGAGCGCTTTGGGAAGCTGTAGAGTTAAGTTGGTTGTTGTGGTACAAGATGCTCTACAAAGAGCCAAGTCCGTTTGAGGCACGTCTTAAAAAAATGATCTTCTTTTGGAACAACGTACAACCTACCTATGCCTATTCTGATAGTAGTAAAGAACTCTATAAACAATACTCAACACCTTGTCCTATCGGTGCCATTATCGCCCAATACACGGGAATGGATAATGCAGAGTTCATCTTTGAACCAAGTGCAGGAAATGGACTATTACTGGTGGGCGCAAATCCAAGAATTACTCACGTTAACGAGATTGACAAAAGCCGTAAGAAATCATTAGAACATCAAGGTTTCGGAAGAATCACATCAGAAAATGCTGCCGAGCCATTTCCCGAAATGATGAATAAGGTGCACGATGTTGTAGTGACCAATCCACCGTTTGCAAAATGGGAAGCTTCAAAGTTTGACAAAGATCGTATTGC
>CAZYRG010000009.1:7611-25917 GCA_964650425.1 uncultured Flavobacteriaceae bacterium | reverse complement strand
GAAATTGCAGACTTCCTTGCGAATACAGATAAGATGCAACTCGCACTTTGGACACTCAAAGAAAGTTGGGATAAACTGGACGAAACTGCACCACATAATTCATTGCTTTACGGCAATGGTTTAGATAAAGAAGAAGCTATTCAACTCTATTCAGAAATCACACTTCGCACGTATCTCGAAACTTTAGCACAACATAAAAATGACTAATCAAGAATTAGAAATAGAACAAGCAGAGTTCAAGCAGAATGCTGATGAAGTTGCAAAACTTGCATCGCAAGAAAGTGCGCTCGTTCCCTATATTCCAAAATCGAAAGCACCTTACAGAATGAACACACTCATTCCGCGTAATATGGCTTTTGAAGTACAAAAGTCGCTCAATACCATTGTCAAGACACAAGGTAACATTGACAATTATGTGCGTAACCAATTGAAGTACGAGTCCACAAATTCAATGTGGAAAGGACTTGGTGCTGAACAAGTGGATGCAGTTGGTCTCTACTTAAAACAGTTTGAAAACGAACAAGGAATAATCATAGCAGATCAGACAGGAATTGGTAAAGGTCGGCAGGCTGCGGCGGTGATACGACACGCGGTTATGCAGGGTTATCTTCCTGTCTTTTTTACCAAAAAGCCAGATTTATTTACTGATATGTATCGTGATTTAAAAGCTATAGGTTTTGATAATATAAATCCTTTTATCGTCAATACAGATACTAATGCGAAGATTAAAGATGCCAATGGTAATGTGGTATTCAGTCCAATGAATAGCAAAGCGCAAGCTGATCTAATTGCCAATGAAATTGAATACCCTACGGAAAGTCAAGAATCGATTGAGTATCACAAGAAGATTGGCAAAAAGTTACCTGATCCAGACAAAATACTTACGGTTAAGATTCCATTGACTTTAGACCATTTACCAGTTGGTTATGATATGATTTTTGCAACCTATTCGCAGGTGCAATCGGCGCATCCATACAAACGTATGTGGGTTGAAAAAATGGCAATGAATGGTATTGATGGCAGTAAGAAATATAAAAAGCTTGTCTTTATTCTGGATGAGTCGCATATGGCAGGTGGTTTCGATTCTATCATCGGTACTTGGATGCGTGAAGTCTTACCGCAAACTAAAGCGTGCTGTTTCTTAAGTGCCACCTTTGCAAAGTATCCAGAAGTAATGCCATTTTACGCAAAGAAAACAGCTATTGCCGAAACTGGATTGACAGATTCCAACTTTGTACGCTCTATGACAAGTGGCGGTTTGGCATTGCAAGAAATTGTTGCATCAAACCTATCTGAAAGTGGACAGCTGATAAGGCGTCAACGTTCCAGCGAAGGTATCAAGGTTGACTACATTACACTCGACCAAGAACCACAACGCAGTAAAAGCCGCGCAAGCGTTAACCGTATTATTACGTTAATGACCGAAGTGGTAGCGTTTGAACAAGAATTTGTTGCTCCATTGCTTGCAGATGTTCACGCTTCCGCGAAAGCGCAAGGCGAACATATGTCCTCAAAACCAAGAGGCTTAGGAGTAAAACAATCGCCTTACTTTTCGAGAGTATTCAATATTATTGACCAAATGCTCTTTGCTTTAAAAGTAAAGGAAGTTGTTGAGCACACGATCAAACTACTAAAAGAAGACAAGAAAGTAGTGATCGCTTTTAAGTCAACAATGGGTGCATTTCTGAAAGATTTAAACCTTGTGAGTGGAGATCTGATCCCACAGGAACAATTAGATTTTACACGAACGTTAGTCAAAGGTTTGGATGGTATTTTTAATTACAACTACGTGGCGATTGATGGCGAGAAAACCAAAGAGCGTATTGAATTAGAAGAACTACCTCAAAACGGTATTGACAAATACAATGATATCAAAAACCGAATGCTTCAGGAAAGTTCAGGTCTGTCTATCTCGCCAATTGATGAATTAATCAACCTATTGCAAACCGCAAAGAAGCCGAAGTATTTAGGCGGTCATTCAGATATGTTTTTCAAAGTCGCCGAAGTTACAGGGAGAAATCAACGTATCGATTTTACTGAAGATGAAGCGGTAGTTGAATCCTTCAGAAGTAATACTGAAAAGTCATTCCGTCTATTTAATAGTGGCGATTATGATGTGCTACTAATCAATCAAAGCGGAAGTACGGGATCGTCTGCACACGCAAGTAAAGATTTTAAAGACCAACGCCAGCGTGCAATGATTGTACATCAGTTTGAACTTGATATTAATACCGAAGTACAAAAACGTGGTCGTATCAATCGTACTGGTCAAGTCAATCTTCCAGAGTACTATTACATCACAAGTGATATTCCCACCGAAAAGCGCTTAATGACGATGCTTAAAGCGAAATTGAAATCGCTTGATGCCAATACAACTGGTTCACAAAAGACCAATGATGACACCTTAAAAAGTGCTGACTTCTTGAATAAATATGGAGATGTCGCTGCGTGGAATTGGGTAGATGAAAATCAAGAGATGATGGAACAGTTGGGCTATCCAACCTATCAAAAACGAACGGATAAACAAGGCAATATCTTTTATGAGCGTAATGGCTTTAAAGAAGGTGCTATAAGACAATTGACAGGACGTGCAGGACTATTAAAAGTTGAAGAGCAAGATGCACTTTATGATGATTTGTTAGAACGCTATGACCATCAAATTAAATTGGAGAAACAGCAAGGCACGTATGATTTAGAAACAGAGTTCTTACCTCTTGATGCCGAAGTGAAAAAGCGTTTTTTATTTCAGAAAGGTCAAGGTGGTTCTACACCATTTGGAAAAGATACCGTCCGTAATATTACTATTGTAAATAATCTAAAAAGACCATTTACAAAACAAGATATTGACGAACGTATTCAAGATGCACTTGGTGGCGAAAAGCCAGTACAAGTGCGTCTTAAAATGGAAGACGTCATTAACGAGGCTTATCCAAAATTATTAGAAGAACGCAGAGCAAAAAGAACGAAAGTCGTGGAAAAGCTTAAAGAAGACCGAGAACTTTTACCACAGCGCGGCAGCGGAGAAACCGAAGAGGAAAATAAAAAGATTTTAGCCGACTGGAATAAGCTCGAAGCACTCATCAATCAAAAGACTTCACAGCTCGCGACCTATATCGCTGGACTGGAAAATATACAACGTATCATCTTACGTTACATCAATATGTGGAATATAGGCGATGTAGTGCGTGTACCTTTTATAGGAACGACTATAAAACCGTCTTGGGGAATCTTTTTGGGTGTGAGTATCGGAAAGTCTGGAAAGAACCCATACACGTTGAGCAACATAAGTTTAAAATTTGGTGTTACGGATTCCCGTAAAATTCTTACTTACAGTTTACAGCCTGCCGAACAAAGTTTCATTAGTCAAGTATTTACAGAGAGTCGTGGCATTACTGATGCTGATGTGCAAATGGTTAATCTGGAATGGAATGAACTCATTAAAAAGGCATCGTCCAAAAGAGAACGCCGTCATATTTTGACAGAAAACATTGTGGGTGCTTCAGGGCAGATAGGAACACAAAACAAGCTGATTAAATACAATACCAAAGAAGGCACAATTAAAAATGGAATTCTATTGCACCGTGACTTCGGAAAGGATGGCGAAGCAGACTCGGCATTATTACCAGTATCAGAAGCTTATCCAATCATAAGCAAGCTCGACCTTGATGACTTCTTTGCAGATCACAAATTAAGTTTTCGCGCAAAGCGAATTAGTGATAATTATTACCAAGTGTACCTGGATAAAAAAGACTTATATCCAGCAGTGATTGATGAAAAACTACGCTCATTATTGCGTAGAGAATCAGGACAATCAGAAGATGAATTGCCAGACTTTGTGCAGAATGCTGGCGATATGAGTGGTGCGTTGCATTTAGAAAACTTGCAGCCTTTCCTTAATCGATTAGATGCTTTTCAAGTGCAATATATGGGCAAAGCGCGTGAACTTGAAGACTGGGAAATTGAAAACGAAGAAGACTGGAAATCTAAAACCAAACAGAAGAAAGGAACGTTTAAATACCAGTTAGGTCGTGCTTATGGCCAAGGCAGTAATCCTACAATTGGGTTTGTGAGTTATGAAGAACCAACAGCTGATTACACTTATGGAATTGTGATTTACAATCGACCACTTTCAGACAAAGAGAAGTACAACTATTCTTTGATGCCCATATTTAAAAATGTAGAAGAACCCTATCAAGATTGGAAAACTGCAATTCTTCAGACAGGGTTAAAAGAGGACTTTAATGTAGTAGTTGATGAAGTTAGGGACCAATCCTTGCACGAAGCGATTGAAACATTAGGCTACTTCATTTTGAACAATCTACACGAAGATGGCAATGCTGAATTTGTATTCGGTACTTATACCGCACAAGATTTAGGACGCGCTTTTTTTGAAGATACCATTGCGCAAATCGAGGCTATCGATGAATTGATTAATCAACTAAAATTAGCGACTGCATAATGAAAATAAATCCAAACAAAATGTACATCGTGTACACACCATTTTATAGAAGCCGCAAAGGGATTTTTGATGGAAGCCCAACTACAATGCAACAGCTCAAAAACAAGTTTAAGAGAGGATTAGATGCTGATGTCATTGATAGCATTTATTCTACCAAGAGAGAAGCTAACGAAGCTGCTGACAAACTCTTTAATAAAGCCAAAAGACGTTAAGAATGAATAACAGAAAATTAGATATACCAGAAGTGCAGCAAATTCCACAGTTTATGAAAATTATGGATGATCTAAGTGTTGGGAACAATCCCTATTTGGTAGGAAGTGCCGGTACAGGGAAAACCACGATTGGCGAGAAGATTGCTTACGCGATAAAAGGTCGCGCAGAAAATGACGGGCAAGAATTACCATTTACCATCGTGAATTGTAACCAATGGACATCGCCTATTGATATCAAAGGTGGACAAACTATTTCTGGCTACAAAGAAGGTGCGCTTATTGAAGCCTGGCGTGATGGAAAAATCCTTATCCTTGACGAAATGCCCAAGCTTGATGCAAATACTGCTGGGCTATTGAATGATGCCTTGGCGAAAAGTGCGCGTGAAGATGCTATTATCTTCAACGGGAACAACGAACCAATAAGAAAGCATCGAAACTTTGGTTGTATTGCAACTGGTAATGTTATCGGTAAAGGTGCGAGTGGAAATTATGTAGGGAACAACAAGCAAGATGCATCACTTTTAGACCGTTTTAGCGGTTGCATCTACCGCATCGGTTTTAATGAAACTTTAGAACGTCAGTTGGTATATCCTGCTGTTGTTGATATCTGTTTGACCATTCGTAAAGCCATCTTAAAATACGAAGGAAAAGAAGCGGGAGATGATGATACAGAAGATATTATGACGCTTCGTACAATGCTCAACTTCGAACGTGCCTACGAACTGGAGATGAAGCGAGAAACTGGTATGAAAGATGAGTTTGGTAAAACATACCGTAAAATGCCTAATGGAAAAACCTTAAAGGATTCTTTACACAGTTACTTTATTGCGATGACCAAAGAAAAAGCGGAACACATCAAAACTGAAATTAATCTTGAAGGCTTTTTAAATTCTTATAAAAGTAGTGGTATGAAGCAGGCTTTTATTACTGAGTTTAAGAGGCGGATTGGGTAGGATCAACAGCAACTTTTGTCTTCTTGAATTGGAGGACAAGCTGCTGTGCCATAAGAGCAATAAATACAGCAATCTCCTTCTTTAGGTTTTAATATCTCTTTGCAATTCTCGCATTTGTAGAAAAACTGACAAGCGTTTATAGGCATTTCTTCTATTTTTTTATGTCCGCAGTTTGGGCAAGTGATTTCAGATTTCAATTGGACTTCCATTTGTTTTATTTTTTGTTAGTTACTTTATAACCTGTTGAATTTATCGCTCTTTCTATATCTTTTTTAGTAGTTTTTGAATTATCGAATTCTACTTGCGCATTAGCATTATCAAAAGATGCCGATATATTAACAATTCCTTCCAATTTATTAACTGCGTGTATAATATGTTGTTCACAAGAAGCACAGGTCATTCCTTTAATATCAAAATTCACAGTTTGGACATTAGACTGATTCACTATAACAACTTCTTTCTTATTCTCTGGATAGAAAATATGTGAGTAATATGGAAAGCTAATTGAGATAGTTGCAAATAGTGTTAACCCAACTAAAAATTCTTTAGTCTGAAACCATTTTGGTTTTTCATCTACCTCACAACCACAATCATCTTCATTTTTTGGTTTTAGATAATTATACCAGGCATAACCTATGGCAATAATTGCCAGACCTATTAGATAAGGTCTAAAAGGTTCCATCCAAGATAAGGCAGAAGTACTACCGCCAACTCCAGCAATTAGTGCAATAACTGGAGGTATGCAACAAGATGATGCTGCTATTGCAGCAAACAAACCTGCATAAGCTACATTTTTTGATGTCTTTTCTATACTCATTATTATGAAATTTATGCTATTCTTCTTTCTAATTTGATTGACTTAAAAATACTACTTAGAATATCTGTTTCATCTGCATTTAATGAATAGTATAAGGTTTGCCCATCTCTTCTTGATGTAATAATCGCAGCGTCTTTCATTTTTCGGATGTGCTGTGATACTGCTGGAACACTCATCTTCAATATATCTGCTAAATCACAAGGACACAATTCATTTTCTTTATTTAATAAAAACAGAATTTTCAGTCTCACATCGTTGCCAGCAATGGATAATAATTTTGAAATTTTTTGAAAACTTGCTTCCATTTCATCTAAAGTTTCAATGCATTTTTGCAACTGTTTTTGATTAGCTTCTGCTCTGGTACAGGTAATTTCTAATTTCATAGTACTCAATTTAGATGACAAATATATAATTATTTGCGTATTTAAGCAAATACTTAAATTAAAGTCCCAAACTACAATTCAATACCGTAACTCAAGTCAAGCTAAAAATTACTTTTATGAGCATACGTGAGCTACCCACAAAAACATAGCATCGAAACCTCAGACGGCAAATACAACTATCTCTTATTTGATAGTGTGTTTGCCTTTAATACGTTTGTAGATAGTGAAGTTCAGCAATTGTCAAGTGCAAATAATTCCAGATGGGATTTTATTAAAAGTAGTACCGAAAGTCAGCTACGGGATGGTACCGACTGGTACGGTACACCAACGCCTCAAGATATATCCGAATTAGAAGAACACAAGACTTTTTTAGGAATGAAATTGGTTGAAAAAATTCAACCAAAGATTAAGGATAAACTTGCACCCTTTTTAGAGTATTTAAATGAGTCTGTTTTGCCAAAATCCAAAATGACTTACAATGACAGAGGTCTTGGTGTTTTCTCATTTGACAGAGCAGCGATGGCTCTATTTCAGCAATATCCAGTCAATACATCTACACCTATTAATACCTCGGTAAGTCAAATGAATATTGAATTGCGTAATAAGCAAATTCAAACTTCTGTAAAAAGCGTGTACACTTACTTTCAAAACAAAGAACAGTCATATCCCTCATTGCAACTATACTTAATGGCAGGTGCAAATGCACACGTAAAAGGAAATGATTTACTGTACGTTGGTTTAGCTTGCGCTGAACTGGTTCAGTTTATGGAACTGCGAGGCATTTCGGTTGAAGTTAACGTGATGCTTGGCACGTCGTTCAATAATCAAGTTACAATGGGTTGTGTGCGTGTAAAACGATTTCAAGACCATTTGGATAAAAATCAGCTACTACTTCTCAGTAGTGACCCAAGATACTTTCGTTACAGAGGTTTTAAAAGTTTGGTTGGGATGAGTAATTACTTTGGTTTAACGATTCCTTCAGGATTAGGAACTATTTCAGCAAGTATGGGAACCGCTTTCGCGAAAGCGATAAACGAAAAAGGATTTGTGTTTGAGCAAAGTTACTCGATGGATTCAGCCGTAAAGGAAGTCTCTGAAATAATAACCAATTATAAAAGAAATTTGGATGCAAACAGATAATATAAAATTAGCCAAAGGCGTCATTCAAAAAGTGATGGATAGAGCGATTGAAATAAATAACGAATATAAAGTCCAGTGTAGGGATTTTCAAATTATGGTGTCGTCAAAGCGCAAGGATACGTTGATTTTGCGATGGACAACTATTGATATTTCTAACGAGGACAATCCGGTACAATGTTATCGATATGAGTGTTTCAATATGGATGGCACTTCACAACGCTGTTCCATTCACTACGCAAATCAAGAAGAAGCAAACGATTTCATCTGGTCATTAAAACCATTACATCAGCAACAATACGCTATTGACCACAAATTATAGAACTATGTATAAAACTAAGGATATTACTAAAAAGGAATTACAAGCAATTACTGTTGTTAACCAAGATGAAATTAAAGATTTAACAGGCAGCAAACTTGATCCAATGAAAGCTTGGGAGGTCATTAAACGAACTTCGGACAACTTTAAAATTGCTGATGAAAAAGCACAAGAAGCCGATGCACTTTTGTTTGAAATTCTGAATCCAAAAATTAAAAAATCAAAGAAGAAAAATGATACTAATGAAATCATTCGACTTCAAGAAAAAGAACGTGCCAGAGCTTTAGAGCTACTGGAACTGGAATTATTAATCGCAGCATAAAAAACTATGACTATACAACAATTACAAGCACTGGATATAAACTTAGTGCAACCCGAAGGACTACAAAAGGCTGTTAAAGAATTATTAGAAGATTATAAAAAAACGAGCGACAAAAAAGCCTTTGAAGATATTGCCAAAGAAAACATCGAAAAGGTATTTCTAATGGTAGAACGTATTGCGCCAAACGCAATTCCTTCTGAAAAGAAAGCATCGTCTAAAGTAGAAAAAAAAGAATCTAAACCTCAGACGGAAAAAACAGAAAAAGAGGATAAGACCGAAAAAACAAAAGAAAGTAAACCTAAAAAGCCAGCTGCAGCTATTACTGAAGAACTGGATAAACTGAGTAAGGACATTAAAGCGTGCCGTGTAAAAATAAAACGCTACAATGAAGAAAAGCGTAAAAATGAGCCTAAGAAAGCCAAGCCAATGCGCCACACAAAAATCAAAAATCACTTTATCTCGATAGCCAACTTAATACCGCCAGCCCATAAGGAAAATATAAAGATGCAAAAGGAAGCAGAGAAGATATTACTGCGTGCTTATCGCGGTATTATGAATACCTACGGAATCAACTTTGTGCGTGCTGAAGCTGGCGAAAAGGACATTAAAGAGAAATACGATAAAATGGAAGCTAAAGCCACAAAGTAGTTATGAATAAAAAAGTATTAATCATCACAGGTGCTGGTCTCGCCATTGGTTTTGCCGAAGCACTTATCTATTATAATTTGGGTAAGAACGAGCAAAAAGAGCAGTTCAAATTTCAAATCCCAAAAGGTGTAGAATTATTAAAAACTACAGGTATCATTATTGCAACCTCACTTGCTACTGCAGCATTATCAAATATCATTGAAAACGCGATGGTAGAAAAAGAACAACTCATCCCAATAACAGCATAATATTATGAAGAAGATAGAACACAAAACATTTTTAAAACGTAATAACCTTGACAAAAAAATCATCCTTGAGCCTATACAGGAAAAGATTGAAATTTTTGACCGTATGCACACCTTACTCGATACGGTTTCCGACTGTGAAAAAGGTAACCTCTTGGAACAATTGGAAGCTCTCGATTTAGAAATCCTCGAGGACATAGATGAAGAATATGCTGATAAACTTCAGTTTAATGAAATTGAAGAAGTCCTGGAAGAAAAGCCTGTTCTTGAAAAAATACCTTCTAAAAAAGAAGTTGTAAAGATTGTTACTGATGAAACTATCCTTGATGAACTTGTCAGAATGGGACGTACTCAAGATATTGGCCGTTCTACCTTTAAGGACTTGGGGATGAAAAATCCGTTAGGTTGGGAAACGGTTATTGGGAAATATCGTGTGGTTAGAACGAGTGTTTTTAGATATAGGTATGCGATACAGAAGGTATAATAAGCTTTAGCTTTTATCATTAACGCCGTTTTAGCGGAATGTAAACTTTGGGTGTTAGCAATTAGAAGAATATTAAGCAAATAATATCAATCTATTAAAAGTGCTTCGGTATTTACTATAATCACTTCATTGCCAAATTTTTTTTTTATCTGTTCTTCGGAAATTGTCGATGGGAAAGCCATTGCTAACAAATGTTTGGCTCTCGACATTGCAACATAAATGATTCGTTTTTTTTCAGATAGAAAGTTATCTTCTTCAGCTTCTAAATCTCTGAAATTAATATTCTCTTTATGATTTTTCTCATCGAAGAAAACCAGTATAGCATCCAAAGTTTTTCCTTTAACTTGATGAATGGTTGTAAGCGCATTTGTTTGTGAAATATCTACCCGTTTAAAATGGCTATCTACTGGTTCATTTCTTGTTTCCTTTTTAAATTTAGTTGAAGCTCTCTTTATTTTAAATGGAACTTGCGTATCAACTTCAAGGGTTGACCTAAAGTAATCACAACATTCTTTTGACCAGTTCTCTACCGTATTTGTTAAACACGGAAGGTTTTTAACCAGTTTTATTAATCGCGCATTATTGTTATAATCTGTTTTTATACTATCCCTTATTTCGGCTTTTTCAGACGGATGAGCATCAGGGTTTTCAAGGTCGATTACTATGACTCTCATTAGTCTTACAGCTTCCTTTAGGTTGTTATCTTCATATTCAATCCGTGCTGTAATTAAATCATAGGGCAACCTATCTTTCCAAGGTTCTTGCACAGCATTTCTACCTAACATTTTATTTCTAACCGTATTACCACGAACAACTACTTTGCGATCATTATAGCTATTTATAAAACAATAGTCGTCAAAGTGTTTTATGACGCTACTTCTGTGGTCGGCAGAGTCATATCTATAAATTAATATGGGTTCTTTTAAATCCTCAGATGCCGCCGATATGATTTTTGATGCTACTTGTGGTCTTAAAATTGAAAAGCAATCTATAATGTGTTGAGGAGATCTTCGATTATTTGTGAGTTCTAACCCATTATATTCATCGTTATTAAATTTATCAATAAAAAGCTGTGGATTTGCATCCCTAAATTCATAGAGACTTTGATATGGGTCTCCAATAAATTCAATATTTTTTAGTCCGTGCTCTTGTAGCTTATCAAATATTTGATGCTGCAATAAGGAATTATCCTGGGCTTCATCTATAATAATATGAGGAAATCGTTTTGCTAACCAAATTGCAATTTTAGGATATTTTTTCAATAAGGTCAACGCTATAAATGAAGAGTCATTGGTAGTTATAAGTCCTTTTTTAAACTGCCAATTTTTAATGTATTTACAATAATTTGTAAAAGTTTCAGGATCTACTTTCTCTTCAGATGGTTTGATCCCTTTAAGGGAATAGGTCCCATCAGGCTCAATACGTATATCAGCAGGTGGATAAACAAAATATAAGTATTTGCCTTCTTTGTTTTTAAATTTTAATAGAGGCCTACTTATCCCTTGCTTTACTTTTCCATTTTGGACATACGTTATATTCCAAAATGTATTCAACTTCTTGTTGTTTTCAAGAATACGTGGACGTGCAAAATCACGTTTTAGCAAATAGTAATAAGGTAACGTGATGTAAATATTAATGAAGCTATCTATAGTGCTTACAAGACTTGGGTACGAAAGTGATTTACTGCACAACTTATTGTAGGTGTCGTTAAGCTCATTTTTAGCGGCATTAGTAAATGATAAACAGGCTATACCGGAATAAGCATCATATTTTTTTAAATAGACTGGTTCAAGGTCAATGATTTTTTTAGCAATTGCAGTGGTTTTTCCGCCACCTGGACAAGCATTTAAAACTACTTTGCCTTTAGCATTCAAAAAAGCTTGCAACTCTGGAGTAATATCTAAATTCATACGCCTTGTTTTAAATGCTTTAGACCTTCAAGAATGTATTTAGGTACAAAAAATCTTTTACGAGCTTTCTTTTTGTTTTTTAATAAGTATAGTGAGAAATTCTGTGCAAATGTACTTTTAGAGGTGATTGTTTTCCATAACAATATGGCCGTCTTTCTTCTATAATTATCATCCCAATCTTCATCGTCTATCGTTACCAGATAGTCTAATATGCTGGCAGCTTTGGCGCTGTCTTTTTTACTGATGTATTTAAATAGGACGTTATTTTCTAAATCTGCTTTGACCTCGGGAACGTTTGCCAAAGCAAGTTCGTATTCTAATGTTTTTTCCGCATCAAGAACTTTTATATGATCTCTTCCATTTCGGACTGATTGTAAATTAGCGACTCTATTGTTTGGTGGCGCAGCTTGAATGTCTGCATCCAGTTCATTTAATATTTTATAATCGTCCTCAATCAGTTTTTCAAATTTATATTTTTTGTTTTTTGATTTAGGGAATTTATCGTTATCCGTTAAAATTGTAATTGGTTTTGCTATAGCCTTTTCATCTTTAGAGGAGTTAAATAGGTGCATAAAGGGATAAAAACTTGTACCACCTACATTAACCAATTCAATACGATAATCTTCCAATCGATATTTTTCTAATTCCGCAAAAGCAGTAATCAGTAACTCTTCAGAAATACCTTCTACAAACAAAACGGCTTTTGCAAAAAGCAACTGTGATTTTGTAACATCTATATACCGCTCTAACTGATCTTGTCTAAATTTAAACCTGGCATTTTTTATGACGTTCCCTTTAGTAGTATCTTCAATTATAGCTTCATCTTCTCTGTTTTTAAATTGTTTAGAAAGCCTATGTGCATTTCTGTCTAATAAAATTAGATTCTTTAATGGAACTTTTGATGTAAGCGTTGGAGAATGACTTGTTATAAATAGCTGACTGTTTTTAGAGGTACTCGAGTCTCTTAAAAAACCATATAAACTCAATTGTAATTGTGGGTGTAAATGTGCTTCTGGCTCTTCTATCAAAAGCGCAAAATGTGGAATTTTATTTTCTTCAATCTGATGCTTTATATCGCCCAAAACCGTTGCGATATAAATTAAGTTGTTTTGTCCCAGACTATTTTGCCACAAGGAAAAGCCTTCTCCACCCAACAATGTTCTGTCGTGTGGTAAATATGGTTTAATAGCATTTACAATGTATTCTGTTTTTGACTGCTCTATTTGAAGTCCTATCTGATTGTCTTTAAAACGTTGATAAATTACTGATAGGTTATCATTTACACCTGATTGTGTTTGAGAAACTTCTGGTTGTTCAAGTAATCGGTCATTTGCATCCATCATTATTTGCTCAATGGTTGCTTCAGAGCCATTTTTTTCAACGCGCCTTTTAATAACACGTCCCAAAACATTACCTCTATTACTCAATAGGTCTTTAGTACTATCCCGTAAACCACTTAAATAATAATGCTGAAAAACTTCAAAGGTCTTATAGTCTGCACGTTGACCTTCTACGTTTCCTGTATAGTATGAAGAAATAGGGTATTTACCGCCTTTGTCTTCAAAGGTTAACGTGATACCTGCATATTCATTGGTCTCATCATCAGGATCAATAACCATATATTCATAAAGAGCTCCTTTTTGAGATGCTGTTAGCCCTTTAAATTCAAAAGATATTACTATTTTATCTGCTCGCTTTACATTAATAGTTTTGTCATCATTAACTGTAACACTTTCGTGAAAATCTGAGAAACCAACAGATAAATCCCTGATTTGTTCGCCCATAGTGTAAAGTAAACGGATAGCATCAATTACTGCGGACTTATTGCTCCCGTTTTCTCCAATAATTATGTTTATACGCTTATGAAATTCAAGTACCATAGACTTGATACCTCTAAAATTTTGTATGGTAAGTTTTGATAAATACATATTTTGATTTGAATACTAACTTGTGTAAAATGTTGAAATTTATACTCTAATATCGTACGGAAAGTTGTTAGAACCCTAAAATTAAAAAACTTTACAAGCTATTAACATTTATTTTCTGTTTTGTTTTCATTTCGTTTTCATCAACACGATTTACAAATATTTTATAGTAATTATTTTAGTTTTATGTCTAAAATAGATATATTGCTCAAATAATTACTAAAGCTATGGTAGCGCAGTTCATAAATTCATTACTTGCTGTGGAGCAATATTCATTCTCGCTGGATGAGCTAATGCGGCAAACGCAAAAATCAAAAAATGCGGTGCGGTTAGAAATTTCTAACCTCATTGAAAAAAATGAGGTACTAAATCTACGTCACGGTTTTTATTTAATTCTGCCGCCTAAATACCGCTCGCTGGGTAAGCTGCCGCTTAACTTATATGTAAATAAATTGTTTAGCACTTTAGAGCGTAAATACTATATAGGTTTTTATAGCGCTGCTAAAATATATGGTGCCAGCCACCAGCAGTCGCAGGTAGATTACATACTGTCCCAACCACCTAAATTGTTGGACGTTAAAAAATCGCCTATTGCTTTACGGTTCCTCACAACAAAAGATTGGCCAAAAGGAAATGTTATAACCAAAAAATCTGATGCAGGTTTATATAACATTTCAAGTCCAATACTTACGCTTGCTGATCTTGTACGCTACCAGAATAAATTGGGTGGTATAAACAGAATGCTTGCCACAATAGAAGAATTAATGGAAGAGGTTACAAAAGAAGATGTTGTGACATTTTTAAAATGGTACGACCATAAAGCAACATTGCAGCGCTTAGGTTTTTTAATGCATTATATAGATGAAGAAAATGAGTTTAGCACGCTTATTTTAAATAAATTACAAGCCGCAAAAATTTATCCCATTTTATTGCAACCTGTTACTAAAAAAAGACCTGGAGCAGTAGATAATCCTTTTAAGGTAGCTATAAACATAACACTCGATAACGATATATGATCCCAAAACCTCAAATAGCACAATGGAAAGCACATGCACCGTGGAATGAATTTGGTCAGATAGAACAAGACTTAATCATAAGTCGCGCGCTGGTTGCTATATTTTCTGATGACTTCCTACGCGAAAATCTTGCCTTTCGAGGTGGTACAGCTTTACACAAATTATATCTACATCCTGCACCACGCTATTCTGAAGATATCGATCTTGTGCAAATCAAAGAAGGACCAATAAAACCCATAATGCAACGCATAGGCGAAGTCATAACTTTTTTTGAACGTAAAAGAAGTACGCAAGTGAGAGGTCACGGAGCTAAAGCACTCTATCGCTTTACCACTGAATATGAAGATGAACCACGTCGTTTGAAATTAGAGATCAACTGCAAAGAGCATTTTAATGTAATGGATTGGGTAGATTTTCCTTTTGAAGTTGAAAATGAATGGTTTTCTGGCAAGGCGCAAATAAAAACCTATAATCTCAACGAGCTGTTGGGAACTAAACTGCGTGCTTTGTATCAGCGCAGTAAAGGGCGTGACCTTTTTGATTTAGACTATTCACGCCTTAATCAAAATCTGGATTTAGATGCCATTATTGAGTGTTTTAATAAGTATATGGAGTTCTCTGTAGGTAAAGCACCATCGCAAAAAGAGTTCTTACTTAATATTGACGAGAAGCAAAACGATCCTTTGTTTACTGGAGATATGGAAGCCTTGTTACGACCACCGTTAGAATATAACCAGGAAGCTGCGTTTGAGTGGTTAAAAAGTGAAATTATAGCAAAGATGTAAGGTTACGTTCGGTTTCACGAAATTGAGTTTAGAACGTCTAATTAATTTATAGTGATTTATATTCAGCTAATGTTAATGAATTGTCTGAATTAATAGAAGCTAAAATAATATTAGTTACATTTTCGTAGTCTTCGATTTTGCTTCCAATCCAACCGTTTTGTGCTAAGTTTATAAACTGAGTGTTGTTAAAATATCTCGCTGTATTACTAAAACTTAATAACTTACCACCTTTTGGTCCATTAGTACAATCGTCCTCTAAAAGTACAGTCCATAATTCAAGTGGTAAATACATTCCGTTTACCATTTTATTAGATAGGGAATTGTCTATACGTGCTGGACATAGTTTAAAATAAAAAAGATCCTTGTTGAATCTATAATTCTGTAAGCTCTTATTAGTGACCTCTGAATTAATGGTCTTCATAAAAGCATTCATTCTATCAATTTCAGATTTATAAGTAGAATCTGTCGGTCTATAAATGTATAAATCAGTTTCTTTCGTCATTCGTTTATATTGAATAAAAATATACGATTGATATGTGTGATGATATATAAGTAAGTCAACGCCAAGTGTCTTTTCAAGAGGTTGCCTATTGACGTTCATAAGTGTAATCTTTTGATTTTCTTTTGTAAACTCTACCGCACCTTGCGCGTGTTGTCTAATTTTTGACCAATCGCCAAATACCTGAGAATCGTGATTTACCATCGGGTCTTCACGAATTGTTGCACCATTATAACCCTTTAAAAAAGGCGCTGAGTTATCATTGGAACTCCATACGGGAATATCAGATTCGTTAAAATCAAACATCTTAAAAACGAGATTTGCTGCATCTTTTTCTTGTGCAATAATTTCTGTTGCTTTTTGAGAATATTTAGGGGTATAGTTTTCTATACGCTGATTTAACAGTATTATTTCCTTATAAATTTCAGGGTGTTCATTCGAGAAATAATCCACTACGCCATCACTTACTTTTTCCGAGAAAGCAGTAACGTGATTTTCTGTTTGTCTCTTAAAATGGGTTTTAATTTTAGCAGATAGCTTGGCTTCAATACCTTCAATAGTTATTTCACTATTAAGAATAACCAAGTTTCTAAAAGTAATTCTAACTTTTTGCGTAGCTACACGACCTGTTTTTTTATAGGTCGTAATGCAGCTTATATTATCATTGTCAAAAGATACTATGGCGATTCCTACTCTTGGAATTTTACTATAGCTTGGAATCACATCAGAAAAATGTCTATTATCTTCCAAATATTCTTCAAAGTCGCCATCTATATTGCAAAATATTATTTTCACGTAATACTTGTTTTAGGTTTTTATTGATTACTTCTATGTAAAAAGATGTATTATCCTGTAAACTAATGTAAATATTCTGTAAATCAATTATAAAAAGACTGTAAAACAACTTTTTCTACTTTGCCAATCAAACAATTAGGCAATTGCCAAATGAAAAAGACAGCACACGATTATCACGATTTACAACACAGTATAGACACGCTTATCGGTAAGTTTGGACTACAAAAAACAGTTGAAATCATTGATAGTTTGTCTAACAATACAGCGCTTACAGCAAAAGACCAAGAGAAGGTAAAACTACTTTTGGTCTTTGTTGTTTCTAAAAGTATTGAGGTTTTTGATTTAAAAGAAGAAAACTTCTATTTAAGTACCGTGCAAGAATATCGTGAGGCACGAATGAGCTGCTACTTTCTATTAAAAAAATACACCAATAGCAGCTATGCTAAAATTGGTGAAAGTTTCGATCAGTCCAAGCGTGCTATTATGTATAACCATCATAAATGTGATGAGATACTTTCCATCCCTCAATTCTACAAACCGTTTGTAGAAAAATTCAAAATCCTTGAAAACAACATTATCAATTTTATTGCAAAATTGAACTAAGCCTATGCAAGATACAATCGCCCAAGAAGTGCAAGATGCCCTAACCGCAAGTCCGGAAGAAATTAGTTTTGAGCAGCTACAAAATGAAGATAGCAGTCCACTTAATCAACCCGTAATTGAAAAAGATATTGGTGGGGAGCGTCCAGTAGAAACTGATGAAGAAAAGCAAAAAAGCTGGAATGTATGGAAGCCTGAACAAGAACATAAAACTATTGACGAATTAGAACCGGGGCGAAGCGGAAATACGCAAATTGATTTTAGAACTACCGTAGAGGAAAAAGTCGCTAAAGAAAAAGCAAAAGAACCACTTGATGCGCCAGAACAAGAAATAGATGGTACGGCAATAGATGCGGAACAAGATGACACCGTTAGTGATAATGATTTTGAAGTGCCTTTAGCGCAAGCTAATCAAGCAGCTGACGCATTATTGGGAATGACCAATAACGTAATGGCTGTTGGTGGTGGTTACTTTGTAAAAATCAATAAACATAAAGAGTTTTATGAGTTTGAAGAAATTCTTCAGGTAATAGACACGCAAAACGAAAAGAATGTAGAACGTGTTAAACTCGATAAAGAAGACCAAGCGCTATTGCGCCCACTCTTGGCACAAGTACTTCGTAAAAAAGCAAAAAAATTAACCCCAGAACAACAGTTGATGGGTGCAGTCATTTCAATCCTAATGAAAAAAGCGCAAGTTGTAATGGAGGTACGTGCTGAAAATACCTTGCTCGAAGAGCGCATACTGGATATTGTGCGTGAGGAAAAAGGCTATTCTGAGCAAGATGATGTTGAAG
>CAZYRG010000009.1:0-7511 GCA_964650425.1 uncultured Flavobacteriaceae bacterium | reverse complement strand
GCGCTTTGTACTGTGCGTCATAAAGGGATTGATATTGTACTTACACACCAATCTGTAGCAAAAATTACGACCTCAGAATGGCAGAATTGTACGTGGCTAAGATTGCATCATCAAGTAGATGATGTGACAAGATACCGAGAGCGTATTCCTAAATACCAGATGGTACGTATTGGTCAACTTATTGTGGACGAGCAGTATGAATTATGTTCAAACGCTTTTGCAGAGGGAAAGATTACAGAGCAAGAATACAAGATTCAGAAAAGTTTTTTTGTGTACGTTAATATGCGAGAGCAACGTGTTAAAGGTTGCAGCCGAGCGGCATTTATAAGAGCCTGTAAAAAATTTATCGACCAGGAAGAAAGCCGAAAAGTAAAGATGCTTTTAAATGAAGAAGATTTTGAAGGAAACAATGTCTACAAAACCAAAAACGAAGCTATTGTAAAATTGATTTCTGATAAATTGAGGTATCACGAAAATGGAATTTCAAGCCCAATATAATTTAAGATGAGTGAGAACCTACAATTGGCTTAAACTCGCGAGCCATTAGTGATTCTAATACCCCAACTAAATCAGCCATATTTTTATCAAATTCTATTGCATATAAATGGACTTTTAGATGAATTGGTTTAGACCAATGAAAAAGTTGTAATCCTTGAGTTCGGGGATCATTTGCATAACCCAGGTGCTGGACTATTCTTCCCCAAAAATAGCGTTTTACTTTTCCAACATATAAATATTGTGAGGGCTGTGGACAGTTCTTCCTTAACGCAGGTACAACTCTACTTAAATTCATTTCTTTATAGTCTTTTATAGTGTTATATATTTCTTTAGTAAGCGATTCAGAATCAACCATAAACCAATATAGTACTGGGCCTTTCATCGTGTTTAATTTATCAAATAGTTCCCCAAACTGTTTTGATTTCCTAATATCTTCTTTAAGGTGTATTTCGCTTAATTCTAATGAATTAAATGTTGCGATATGCTGTTCCTCAAAATCTACCAGTTTAGAATTCTCGAGAATCTCAATTAATCTATCTATCGCACTATTTACTTTTTCTTTCATTTTCTAAAAATAGCCTTTTCTAATTTCCCGTCCCAAAGTCCCATACCGTACTGTGGAAAAACACCTATCTCTTCCCAACTTCGCATTCAATCAAGGTTTAGAGACCTCGCCAAAATAAAAAACAATTAATAACAAATCAGATGGCAAACAGTAAAGACATAGCCTGGACACCAATTATGTATTGCGTGGGAGCAGGTATCGCTGGACTCGCATTAGGAACTTTTTTGGTCGCACCAATGGTTCAAAAGATGAAAGCAAAAAAGATAGCCGAAAAGAAAAAGAAGGCTATTGCCAGTCCAACTAAAAAGTAGTGTTTAGAGACACTCGAGGACACCACAAAAAGTAAAACCCTGTAATCACAGGAACTTAAATCAATTACAATGAGTGATTATAACGACGAATTAATGCGTTACGAAGAAGCTGCTGAAGACCAGTATGACGACTACGATAACGAAGATATGTACGATGACGAAGAAGACGATTTCGATTCTGGTTTTGAAGGATTAGAAGACGGTTACGACGACGAGTACGAAGATGAATATGATGATTATGACGACTACGATGACTATGACGACGAAGGCGATTATGATGAAGATGATTACGATAACTACACACGTTCAAGCATAGGGAAAATAGACCCTAATGATAGAACACTTACCGTAGTAGTAACCAACAAATCTGGTAAAGCTGCCGAGGCTGTAATCTTTGGTGGTAATGCCGAAGCTGCTCAACCTAATGGCGTTTTGGTAGACATCGAAGAGTCGAGCCATAAAGAAGTACGTGAAGAGAGTAAATCAAATCCGTTTAAAATTGCGGGAATGAAATATTCGGTAAGTAACTCACTTCAGTTTGATAATGTATTACGTATCGATCGTAGAACAGCATCAGGTAGCAAGACTACAAGAGTGTACCAACCGCGTAATGCTACATCGCCACAAAACTTTACGCAACAGCTTATCGATGACGATAACTTTGAGATGGATGTGACAGGTCAGGATTCTTTACGAGTAATGGTAGAAGATGGCGTTACTGCAGTATTCACATTTACAATTAAAGCAAGAGCGAATCTTGGAAACCTACTTAAAGGAAGCAATGTTGCAGAACTTTCAAGAGCACCAAGAACGACAGGATTACCGCAATTGGATTTAATTCGTAGACGTAGACCAACCGCTTTAGGATTGCGTCGTAGACGTAAAGTAAGACGTTCAAGAAGACGTCCAACTTCACGAGTACGTTACATACGTAAACCAGCTCGTAGACGAACCAAGTCTCGATTAATTAGACGTAAAAGACGATAGTTTATAAAGACAACCCGTCACGACTTTGTTACGTAATACCAGACAGCCAGAGTCGGTTTTTCCTTAAACCCATTACTCTGGCTGTTTTTATTTTCAAAAAACAATGAATAAGCAATCACACATAAAAACTCTTGGTCAAAATAGAATAGACTATATCGTGTATCACAATGCATCTGATGTTTCTAAACTATTAGAGCGCTATGGCTTTGAAGCGCCAGAACACCCCAAACATCTTGCTGAAGCTATTAAAGAATTGACGAGAAAAAAAGGTCGAAAGGTCATCAAGGAACTCATTCTTTTACACCCAGATAAGGATGCTATTCTTAAAATGAATGCGCCCAAAGAAGATTCCTTTTGTGGTGCTTGCAGTAACGATTCATACAATACTGAAGGTAACTTTTGTAAATCTTGCGGACATTCTAATTACGCAGGTTCTGGAGATGAAGATAGTTTTTTAAGTCAGTTTGAAAATTACAAAGACCGAGAGTTAGAACGGTATTATCAAACCATTGTCAAAAAGTCAAATACCAATCCAAAAGATAAAAATCTTGCGCAAGAGGTTCAGATGGTTTGGAATGAAATCCGAACTCGAAAATTAGCTCTTAAAAAAGAAGAGGAAACCAAACCAGAGACTAAAAAAAGCTTCAGTATTACTAAAGATGAGATGATTCTATTCGGCGTTGTTTTCATCGCAGGAGCATTAGTAGGTCACGGTTTAAAATTCAATTTTACAAATGTCAAATAAACAATTACAATACAATCAAGCCATTGACAACCTTACATATTTGGTGCTCAATTACCCCAAACCTGTTCAAGAATTACTTGCAAAAAGCAATGTTTTCTTTAAAGGTAAACCGTCAAACGAGCAGCTTATTAATGAGGTTGTAGAACTATTAAAGGATGGTGATTCTGCTTTCGCTAAAGCGTTAGAAAGTTTAATTCAACAATTCTCATCACAGGAGAATGACCAGTTTTGGGGTGCTATTGCCAAAGGCGCTGTAAGTGTTATTGGCGGCTTATTCAAGAAGAAAAAACGCAGAAGATCTTCTGGCGGAAGTAACGGTGCTGCTCGAGCCGCACAAGCAAGAGCTGCTGCACAAGCGAGATCGGCAAAACGTGATATGGAACGCCGTATGCGTAAAATGCGTGAAGAACAAGAACGCCGTAGACGTGAGGCTGAAGAAAGGCGCAGACGCGAAGAAGAACGCAGACGCAGAGAAGCAGAAGCTAAAAAGAAAGCCGATGCTGCTAAAAAGAAAACTAATATGATGCTAATGATTGGTGGTGGCGTCTTGGTTTTGGGCTTAGGTGCTGTAGTTCTAATGAAATCGGGACGCCCACAAATGCCATACGGACAACCACCAATGCAAATCCCAAAATAGTATGACTAACACTTACGCACTTACCGATTTTGATGTGTACGACGAGGAGGATTATGATAATTACCGTAGACGAATACCTAATCGTTACCCAGGTAAACGCTATGCAAAACCCTTTTTTAACAAAAGAAGACCTACGCGCTATTCAAAATTTTCAAGACGAAAAGCATATCGTAGACCGTCGATAGTCAAATCACGTTTTAAAAAGGTGGTTCGTAAACCGAGAATTATCCGTGGGAGACCATCTAAAATAGCAGTAGTCAGATCTCGTAGACCTACAGTGTTTAGGGCATTGCCTAAAAGAACTATTCGTAAGCCACGAATTGTCCGTGGTAGACTATCTAAAGTAGCAATCATCAGATCTCGTAGGCGTGCAGTAAGGGCATTGCCTAAAAGAGTTATTCGTAAACCAATAGTGATTACTTCACGTAAACGCTACAACCGAATTAAACGTAGGCCTGTATTACCTAATCGTGTGGTTAAACCAAAAAGGCTTTTAAAGAAAAGAAGTAATCTGGAGACCAAAAAGAAGACACCTATCAGGCATTTGATTAAAAAAACAAACCCAAAAGTAGTTCAGAAACCGCTATCAAAATTTACTACAGCATCAGTTCAACAGCTTACTAAAGTTCAGGTAGATGCCACAAAAAAGGCAATGAAGTCAGATACCAAAACAGGTAAGATTATCAAGATTGTTGCTATTGTGGGGGCTGTCGGTATTACAGGTTTTGGGATCTACAAATTCATTCAACTTAAAAAACGAACTAATGGACATATTAGCACAAGCAAGTGAAACTACCGTTGAAGGTGCAGGAGAACTTAAAGACGGATTTCTGGCTGCCTCTATTAAAAATATAGGAAATAGACAGGCAATTGTAAATGGTGTGACCTTAGAACCAGGTGAGGCAAAAGGCTACCCTTTTGTGGGTAAAGGCTATAGGTCTATTTCCTATGACGGGCAACAAAGTACACTTAGAATAATGCAAATTTTTTAGCATATGATTACAGGAGAAACAGAACAATTACTGGACGATCATCTACAAGATGAGTATGATAATTTCTTTGGTAATAAAATAAAGCGTCGTGCTCGCCGTGCCGCACGTAAAGCAAGACGATTAAAGCGAAGAACCATTAGAAGATCTGCACCAAAACGTGTAGAACGTCGCGCCAATCGTAGACGTTTTTTTAAAGATGTAGGTCAAGTGTATAATGACATCGGTGGTGCAACTGCAATTGGTGCCGCTATAGATTCATTTACTAAACCAAAGCTACCAAACAATTATGGCAATGCATCGGCAGGTGTACCTTCAGATTTTACTATTGACATAGGCGCACCAACCGAGTCTGCAAAAGAAAAGAAAGGCGTTCCAACGGTAGTTTACGTCCTTGGTGGCGTTGTCGTTGTTGGTGTTATTGGCATCGCGGTAATGAGTAGTCAAAAGAATAAGCAATACAATCAGTGATAACAACGATTCCATCAAATAAAGAACGCTTTCGTGTAAAGCTTACCGTTAAGGCAAAAATGCCTTTTCTGTTGGGGATTCGTGTATATGATCCTCGGTATGCTAATTCCTATTATTTTAGAAGGAAAGCTGCTTTCGCGAAAGCGGGAACAAAAAGAGAATTTGTTATCTCGCTACCAGTTTCGCCAGAAGTTTTAGAAATGGAAGTGTTTGATAAAAACACAGATGAAGATTATGCATTTGAAATTCAGAATGTAAAGATTGAAAAAATGCCACCTATTGAAATGTGGGCGACAGATGAGCAACACCGATTTTTAGAATTTGCTATCCAGTTTTCTCAAAAGGCGGGCTATGTGCCGACTGGATTTTACGAAAGTCCTGACCACGAGTTTCTGTTTCAGTACTTATCTAAAATTACAGATCCCTTTGGAACGGAACTTATAACACCAGCCAGAACACATCGCAAAATGCCACGTGTTCAGATATCACAACGCTTATTTAAATCCTATACGATTCCTATTAGAGTAGCCATATTGGCGCACGAAGGTTGTCATTGGTTTTTAAATACGCGCAGTCAGACCACCGCAGATTTATGTGGAATGAAGCAATATTTAGACTATGGATTCCCAACTATAGAAGCCGTATATGCGGTAACAAAAGTATTTGGCACAAATCCAGAAGTCGTAGGTAGATCGCAAATAGAGCGAACAAAAGATGTTATCAATTTTATAGAAAATTACAGAGCAAATGCGTAACGTAAAACATAATTGGTTTGATAAACAGACAGCCATACGCAATTACTACAAGCAATTGCAAAAGGATACTGAGGTTACACAAATTACGGTAACTAATCATACAGATGCTATTAGAAAAGTGTGTCTTTGGGGAGCAATATCTTGTGTACCACTCACTGATGAAATGACTATGGAACTTCAGGTTAAACAGACCGTTTCTGTAAGTGGTCATCCCCAAGCGATAGCTTACAATCCTGTAAATGATAATTTCTATGTAGCTAACCAATTAGCAGATACCGTAGCTGTTATTAGTAGCAAAGGAATTTTACTCGAAACGATAGCATTGTATAACGAGTTTCCTGATTTTTCGGGATCAGAAGTTGACGGTTTACAGGATCAGGATCAAAGTGATATTGAGTTTAGCAGACAATCCTTCATAAATAAATCTCAATTACCAGGAATAATAAGTCCTGTAGCTATTGCAATAAATACCAATGTAAAAAGTAACAATTATGGTGAAATAGCTATTGCGTGTTCAGTGTCTGATGAAGTGGTATTCATCAATCTATCTCATCAAATAACGAAGCGTGTAAATACGGATGAGCGACCAGTTTCCATAGTTTACAATCCTACAGATCGTTGTTACTACACGGCAAATTTAGTAGGCGGTAGTGTTTCAAAAATATGTGATCAAAGACGTGTCAATAATTTACCAAATATTCAAGGTGCGTGTTCGGTAGGTGTAGATACGTATAATGGCGATTTGTATGTTTTTAGTACTACATCTAAGCAAGTTCAAGTATTTACTACGGAAGGAAAATTCAGAGGAAGTTACGGCACTATACCTACAAAAAGTGTGCAATTTTTATTTCATCCTGTCCAGAGGACAATGTATATCGTTTCAGATACTTTAGGTCAAATTGATATTATAATTCCCTCACGACTCCGTGCCATCACTAAAATAAAATTGGGTAATTTTCCAATAGCCATTGCCTACAATCCGCACAAGCAATTGGTTTATGTGACGACCAGAGATGATCAGAAAATTGTAACGATAAATACTAAAAATGAAATCGAAGAGCGTTTTGAACTCACTGATTTTAATACAGGATTAGCAATTAGTACGAAAGCCGATATTATCGCACTAAGTAATTCTAATAACGATACAGTTTCTGTTTTCGGAAATCAAAATAGTCCAACGGTAAGCGTTAATGAGGAATATTTTGAATACCGTCAAGATTTTCAGTTTAATCCAACACTTATTTCTCACATCAAAATGGTGGCTTCAGGCGAAGACCGCATCAACGCTTTGCAACTTTTAGAAAAGTCATCTAACGGAAAAGAAAACTGCCAAACGTTGTCCTTGGCCAATTACCAAAGCCCACAAAACTTTTGTAATGTTTCTGAGATTTTTGATATCGGTGGCGACATTATCGATGGACATTCCATCTGGTGTTTTAAAATCAACCCCAAACAAGTGGTAACCTTCTTGATATACCACAAGCAATTTGAGATGTACAATGTACTTCCCGAAAAATCAAGAATATCTACTGGTGTCCAAATGAGTAAGGGCA
>CAZYRG010000008.1:27643-31236 GCA_964650425.1 uncultured Flavobacteriaceae bacterium | reverse complement strand
ATCAAACGGAACTACTACCAGTAAAATCATCTGGAGATCTAATTTTGGATAAACCTTTATATGAACTTGGGATTACGGGAATTTTTACCAAAACATTGGATGTAGCCATGCTACAGGGAACTATTGATATTGCCGTGCATTCAATGAAAGATGTGCCAACAGCATTGCCGAAAGGAATAGTAGAAGCCGCAGTTCTTGAACGTGCCAACACAAAAGATTTATTAGTACATAAAGGGTTAGATTTTTTGGAAGGCCCAGGAGGGTTGATTGCCACGGGGAGTCTGCGCCGAAAAGCACAATGGTTACACAAATATCCAACCCATCAAACAACAGATTTGCGAGGTAATGTGAATACTAGAATGCAGAAGTTAAATGATAGTGACTGGAACGGAGCTATTTTTGCCGCTGCAGGATTAGAGCGAATCAATTTAAAACCTGAGCAAGCTATTGAGTTAGACTGGATGATTCCTGCTCCTGCGCAAGGTGCCATGTTGGTCGTTGCAATGGAGAATGATCTGTTTTGTAAAGAAGCACTTGCCGAATTAAATGATAAAAATACAGCACTGGCTGTTGGGATAGAACGTGATTTTTTAAAAACTCTGGAAGGCGGTTGTACTGCTCCAATTGGTGCTTTGGCGACTATAAAAAATGGAGCGGTATGCTTTGAAGGAGCACTGTTTAGTCTGGATGGGAAAGAAAAGATAGCTGTAAACAAAACGATTCCTATAGAAGATGCAAAAGGTTTTGGAGTTACATGTGCCCAAGAAGTTTTAAAGAATGGAGGACGAGAAATGATGGCTGGGATAAAAGCGGAATTACAATAACCATGTCTACAGTACTCTCCACAAAAACCTTAATGACCGCCCAAAAAGAACTAATTCTTAATGCGGGTTTAGGATTTGTGGAGCATGATTTTATACAAACGAAAGCGTTGGTTTTCGAAACTCCGAAGGCAATTAAAAATCTAATTTTCACAAGTCAAAACGGTGTAAAGTATTTTTTTGAAAAGGAAGATAAAGAAGCTTGGCGTACAGCCAACCTATTTTGCGTAGGCGAAAAAACGAAAGCTGCATTGGAGAAAAAAGGGCTAAAAGTGGTTGAAAAAGCGTCAAATTCGGTTGATTTGGGGCAAAAAATAGCAAAAAACCACCAAAATGAGCAATTTTTGTTTATTTGTGGAAAACAACGACGAGACGAATTGCCTACTATTTTAAAGAAAAATAAGGTTGCTTTTGAAGAACGTATCGTTTATAAAACGATACCTAATGCCAAGGAGATCTCAAGAAAGTTTGAAGGGCTGTTATTTTTTAGTCCAAGTGGTGTACAAAGTTATGTGAGCAAAAATACGATTGGAGCTCAACATTGTTTTTGTATTGGAAATACAACCGCAAACGAGGTTCAGAAACATACAAATGCTATTACAATAGCAAATAAGCCAACGATTGAAAATGTCATTGTTCAAGCGGTGAAGAAACTAAAATAACCTGCAAGGTCTTTTTCTGACCTTTTAGGTTCTATATGATGACGATTGTAATACCTATAAGGTTTTGAAACCTTGCAGGAGAAGGAACAGAAAATTATACTAGCGTTAATTGATTAACGAAACAAAAAACAAATGCTAAAAAACGATTTATTTTTACGCGCACTAAAAGGAGAAACAGTGAATCGTCCACCCGTATGGATGATGCGTCAGGCAGGAAGATATCTTCCAGAATTTATGGCACTAAAAAAGAAGTATGATTTCTTTACCAGATGTCAGACACCAGAATTAGCAGCCGAAATCACAGTACAACCCATTGATATTATTGGCCCTGATGCTGCTATCTTGTTCTCAGATATTTTGGTGATTCCACAAGCCATGAATATCGAAGTGCAGATGAAAGATGGTATTGGACCTTGGTTACCCGATCCTATCCGTACGCCCGCGCAAGTAGATCAGGTGCTAGTTCCCAATATTGAAGAAACCTTGGGCTATGTCATGGAGGCAATCAAATTGACCAAACAGCAACTAGACAACAGAGTGCCATTGATTGGATTTGCAGGTTCTCCATGGACTATTTTGTGCTATGCGGTACAAGGGCAGGGTTCTAAGAATTTTGACAAAGCCAAGGAATTTTGTTTTACGCAACCTGTAGCTGCACATATGCTATTGCAAAAAATTACAGATACGACGATTGCATATTTAAAAGCTAAGGTCGCAGCAGGAGTAAACGCGGTACAGCTTTTTGATAGCTGGGGAGGAATGTTATCTCCAGTAGATTATCAAGAATTCTCTTGGCAATATATGCAGCAGATTATCGATGCGCTCAAAGATGAGACTCCAGTCATTGCTTTTGGAAAAGGGTGCTGGTTTGCGCTAAATGAAATGTCAAAATCTGGTGCAGCTGCATTGGGAATCGATTGGACCTGTACGGCCAGAAACGCCCGATATTTAACAGGAGGAAATATTACCTTGCAAGGGAATTTTGATCCCTCTCGGTTACTTTCGCCTCCAAGCGAAATCAAAAAGATGGTCAAACAAATGATTGATGAATTTGGGAAAGATCGGTATATCGCTAATTTGGGTCATGGGATCTTGCCTAATATTCCTGTAGATAATGCCAAAGCGTTTGTGGATGCGGTAAAAGAATATAGAAGTTAGGAATCAAGAGTAAAAGTTGGCAGAAATAGGATAGATTGTGTAACAGTAAGCTAGTTTTTGATACTTATTAATAAGAGGATATAAAGTTTATACATATGATCAAAGATATAACTAACGGTATTGGAGCTTATTTTAAAGCATTTGGATTGATTTCCAAACTCAAATTATGGAAGTACTTTACGATTCCTATATTGATAAGTATACTCACAGCAATTTTGATTATCGTCTTAATGTATTTTCTTTCCGGAAGTCTAGGTGCATTGATCGCAAAAGCTTGGATTTGGGAATGGGGAGCAGAGGCTGCAGCCGTAGTGAGTAAATATGTTGCTGGTTTACTTATTATTGCCTTGGGGTTAATTCTATACAAGCATATTGTAATGGCGCTGTCGGCTCCCTTTATGAGTCCAGTGTCCGAAAAAATTGAAGCACATCTCACTGGAGTTAATAATCATGAACATCGCAAAACTTCTTTTCAACAGCAATTGGCGCGTGGTATTCGCATTAATATGCGTAACCTCTCTAAAGAATTGTTGTTCACTATCCCGCTCATTATATTAAGTTTTATTCCAGTGGTCGGTTTTTTAGCAACAGCTATGATTTTTGTGTTGCAAGCCTATTATGCAGGTTTTGGAAATATGGATTATACTATGGAACGTCATTTTGATTATAAGAAAAGTGTGGAATTTGTAGGTCAACATCGCGGAGTCGCGCTGGGTAACGGAATTCCGTTTATTTTGATGCTTTTTATTCCAATTCTTGGATTTATTATTACGTTACCTATTGCTGTGACTGCTGCATCAGTGGAAACGGTGAAACAAATAAAAGGATAATTATAAACCTATAAGGTTTATGGAAACCTTGCAGGAGAATTGTCTAACCTGCAAGGTCTATTTTCTGACCTTGTAGGTTTATAGTAATAGGTTTTGATAATACCTACAAGGTTTTTGGAAAC
>CAZYRG010000008.1:9099-27543 GCA_964650425.1 uncultured Flavobacteriaceae bacterium | reverse complement strand
ACCTTGTAGGTTTATAGTAATAGGTTTTGATAATACCTACAAGGTTTTTGGAAACCTTGCAGTAGAATCGTTCAACCTACAAAGTTTTTTTGAGTTTGTAGGTTTAATAAAAACAGAGAATGAAATTAGAAAAGTTAGAAAAAGGGCATACTTATCATATTTACAATAGGGGGATTAATGGAGATGATATTTTTCAACATGAAGATAATTATTACTACTTTTTAAAACTTCTTGAGAAGCATTTGGCAAATCACATTATGCTTTATGCCTATTGCTTGATGAGAAATCATTATCATTTAATAGTGAAAATTGACTCAGAGACTAAAGTTGTTACTCAAAAATTCTCTAATTTTTTCAATGCGTATGCAAAGGGATATAATAAAGCTTACAATAGAACGGGAAGTTTATTCGAAAAACATTTCAGAAGGAAGGATATAAAAGATGAAATTTATTTAAAGAATCTGATTATTTATACACATAAGAATCCTGAAAATCATAAAGTAGTTAAAGATTTTAGTAAGTACAAATTTTCTTCCTATCAAAAATATTTAACAGGTTCTGGGAATAGCTATATTTTAGATTTATTTAATGATAAAGAGAATTTTATAAATTGTCATGGAAAGAAAATAACTATGGAAAATTCTGATTTTTTGGATATTAAAAACACTTTAGGACAAGACCTACAAGGTTCTCAAAACCTTGCAGGTCATACGAGCTACAAAGATCAATTCTACAGGTATATCCAACAATTACAAGATACGATCACTAGCAAAATAGAAGCACTAGATGGCACTGCAAAGTTTCAAGAAGATCTTTGGAAACGCCCAGAAGGCGGTGGCGGCCGAACACGCGTCATAGAAAATGGTGCTGTTTTTGAAAAAGGAGGAGTCAATATTTCTGCAGTTCATGGAACGCTTCCTCCAGCGATGCAAGCCTATTTCAAGGTAAAAGATTGTGATTTTTTTGCCTGTGGATTGAGTTTGGTATTACATCCCAAAAATCCTTTTGTACCCACAGTGCATGCTAATTGGCGCTATTTTGAGATGTATGATCAATCTGGAACTATCGTAGATCAATGGTTTGGAGGCGGACAAGATTTAACTCCTTATTATTTGTTTGAAGAAGATGCAAAACATTTTCACCAAACCTGCAAAACTGCTTGTGATAAGCATGACCCCGAATTTTACCCAATCTACAAAGCCAAATGCGACGAATATTTCTATAATACACATCGTGGGGAAGGTCGAGGTTTAGGAGGGTTGTTTTTTGATTATTGCAAAGCAACAGATACTTTCTCCATGAAGGATTGGTACAATTTTGTGACTGAAGTTGGAGACAGTTTTCTCAGTGCTTATGTTCCTATTGTAGAACGAAGAAAGGAGATGAGTTATACGTCAGAAAATCGCGATTGGCAGGAGATTCGAAGAGGGCGTTATGTGGAGTTTAATCTCGTGCATGACAAAGGAACCTTATTTGGACTCAAAACCAACGGACGTATTGAAAGTATTTTGATGAGTTTGCCACCACACGTACAATGGCGATACGACCACCAACCCGCAGCGGGTAGCGAAGAAGCAAAACTTCTTGAAGTATTGAAAAACCCTAAGGATTGGGTGTGATTTTCTGAAAACCTGCAAGGTCTTTTTTTGACCTTGTAGGTTTGAATCAGAAGGGTTAATAATACCTACAAGGTTTTTGGAAACCTTGCAAGATAATCGTTCAACCTGCAAAGTCTTTTTTCGACCTTATAGGTTTGTACTAACAAACTTGATAATACCTTCAAGGTTTTTGGAAACCTTGAAGGAGATAAAAAATGATAATAAAAATAATTAATAAAGAATACCTTGGCTGCACACAACGAATTAGGAAAAAAAGGAGAAGCGCTTGCCATTACGTATCTGGAACAGAAAGGCTATGATATTCTGGAAAAAAACTATCGTTATCTTAAAGCCGAAGTTGATATCATTGCGCAAAAGGGAAAAACGCTTGTTGCAGTTGAAGTCAAAACTCGTAGTACTCCAGATTTTGGAAATCCACAAGATTTTGTCAAACCCAAACAGATTCAATTATTGGTCAAGGCAGTAAATGAATATGTGACCAGTAAACAGTTGGATGTCGAGGTGCGTTTTGATGTTGTTGCGATTATTCAAAATAAGGCAGGAACAAAAATTGAGCATTTAGAAGATGCTTTTTATCATTTTTAGATTTTTTTGGAAATAATTGTCGTTTTTTTAACTATTACAATAACGTTATAGTTAAGTTGTTATGGATTGGAACGTCTTGATAATGATAGTTTAACATGGATTTAATGCAATACAAGAAGGTTTTTAGTAGTTTAGAGAGTAACTAACTCAAACACCTTGTATTATGAAAACAATACTATACTCCTTGGCTATAGTAGTGCTTTGTAGCTTTTCGGCTATTGCGCAAACACCTCCCTCCAATCTTAGTGGCAGTTCTCTTAGAAGCTGGCTCAAACAAAATTATTACGACGGCAGACATAACTCCTTAGGCTATTCCGAAGCGCGTAGACAAATGTATAACTACATCGATAATAAAAATAATTATATAACTGGAGTGTATTCTGGTTATCAAAAATTTTGGCGTTTTGGCGGAACAGGAACCAATCCAATGCCGATCAATGCAGAACATACAGTGCCGCAAAGTTTCTTTGATCGAGATGAGCCCATGCGTTCGGATATCCATCATTTATTTCCTACGTTTGCCAATTGGAATAGTACCCGGTCTAATCATAAATTTGCAGAAATTACGGATTCTAGAACAGAAAAATGGATGTATTTGAATAATTCTCAAACTAGTATTCCTAGTTCGAATAGGAATGCATACAGTGAATCAGATGGCGATGTGTTTGAACCGCGCGAAATCCAAAAAGGAAATACAGCCCGAGCTATTTTTTATTTTTATACGATGTACCCAACTCAAGCAGGAAGTATTAGTGGTGTAGCAGATATCAATACCTTATACCAATGGCATTTGAATGATCCTGTAGATGCTACAGAACGCGCTCGTAATAATGCTATTGCACAGGCACAAGGTAATCGTAACCCTTATATCGATCAGCCTTCTTTGGTAGCCCGAGCTTGGAATTTGGGGAGCAACCCTTCTCCTCCATCTACAACGAACACCTTGTTTATTTCTGAATACGTAGAAGGAACTTCTTTTAACAAGGCGATAGAAATAGCCAATCAAACAGGTAGAACTGTTAATATGTCTGGTTACACCATTCGTAAACAAACCAATGGAAGCGGTAGTTGGTCTAGTGATTTTTTTCTAAGTGGTAGTTTGTCTAATGGAAGTGTTTATGTAATAGGAAATAGTAATGCAGACTATGATTTACGTCGACGTGCCAATGTTTTGACAGGCAATTCGATAGTTACCTTTAACGGAAATGATCCGATTGGACTCTTCAAAAATGGGGAGTTAGTTGATATAGTTGGTCGTTTTAATGGTGGAAGTAGTGATTTTGCCAAAGATAGAACGTTGATTCGTATAGCTTCAGTTAACACTGGAGATACTTCTTACGATTCTCGAGATTGGAAAGCTTATGTACCCGATACGTTTGCTGCACTAGGTAATTTGAGTTTAGGAAGAAAAGCCGAAATCAATGGGGAATTAGTGGAAGAAACCACACAGATTACAAACATAAGTGTTTATCCTAATCCGAGTAACGGAAGTGCAACTGTAGCAGTGCCAGCGAGTGCTAATGACAGTTTGCAACTGTCCGTTTATGATACTTCAGGAAGGTTAATATATAAAGAAGATCGTTTCGCTAATGGAGCGGAGCGTTTTGAGCTAAAACAGTTTTCTAGTGGTGTGTATTTAATTAAGGTTATCGGCAGTAATATAAATGCATTCACCAAGCTTACGGTTCAATGAAATTCAAAATAATTAGTTGACCATCATCGAATCAAAATCCAAGGGTTTTAGTACTTCAAGGGTATGATTGATCGAATGATTGTTGTCAAAAGTTAAAAGCAGACGCAACCCATTTCGCGTCTGTTTTTCTTTCATTTTGACCTTTGATGGATTGGCTTGAACAAACTGTAATAATTTTGTAAAGGTTGGACTGCTATAGAAACCAGACTGCTGATCACTGATAAAATACCCTACAAATTTTTCTTGTTTCATAATGATTTTTTCCAAACCAATTTTGGTGCCAATCCATTTGATGCGAACACTATTAAGCAATTCAGTAGCTTGTTCTGGCAGCGGACCAAAACGGTCGAGTAGCATCGCTTCAAATTGTTGTAAGCCTTCTTCGTCTTTTACGGCGTTGAGCTGGTTGTAAATCTGCAAGCGTTCCGAAACACTATTGATATAATCATCAGGGAACAGCAACTCAAAATCCGTATCGATTTGTGTATCTTTTAGAAAGACTTTGTCTGTGGAATCTCCCTCATCATATAATTCTTTGAACTCATTTTCTTTAAGTTCTTCAATCGCTTCATTCAGGATTTTTTGATAGGTATCGAAGCCAATTTCATTGATAAAACCACTCTGTTCTCCACCTAATAAATCTCCAGCGCCACGAATTTCCAAATCTTTCATAGCGATTTGTATACCACTACCTAATTCGGAGAATTGTTCCAATGCTGTAATACGTTTACGAGCATCATCGGTCATTGCAGAATAGGGAGGAGTGATAAAGTAGCAAAAGGCTTTTTTGTTACTTCGTCCGACACGACCACGCATTTGATGGAGATCCGAAACCCCAAAATTATTGGCATTATTGATAAAAATAGTATTCGCATTAGGGACATCCAAACCACTTTCCACAATAGTAGTAGAGACTAAGACATCAAATTCTCCATTCATAAAAGAAAGCATAATGTTTTCCAACTTTTTACCTTCCATCTGTCCATGACCGATCCCTACTTTGGCATCAGGTACCAGGCGCTGAATCATTCCAGCTACTTCTTTAATATTTTCAATACGATTATGAATAAAGAATACTTGTCCACCTCGCTGTACCTCATAACTCACCGCATCTCTTATGGTTTCTTCCGTAAAACGAATGACATTTGTTTCGATCGGATATCGATTGGGTGGTGGTGTAGCAATCGTGGATAGATCGCGGGCTGCCATTAAACTAAACTGTAAGGTCCTCGGAATGGGTGTTGCAGTGAGCGTTAGCGTATCGACGTTTTCTTTGATCGTTTTGAGCTTGTCCTTTACGGCAACGCCAAACTTTTGCTCCTCATCAATAACGAGTAATCCAAGATCTTTGAATTTTACATTTTTACTGACTAATTGGTGCGTGCCGATGATGATATCGACATGTCCTTTCTCTAATTTCTCTAGTGTTTCTTTTTTCCGTTTCGCTGTTTTGAACCGGTTGAGGTAATCTACCGTTACCGGAAAATCTTTGAGACGCTCACTAAAGGTTTTATGATGCTGGAACGCCAAAATAGTCGTTGGTACTAACACCGCTACTTGTTTCCCATTATCGACTGCCTTGAATGCAGCACGGATCGCTACTTCGGTTTTTCCAAAACCTACATCTCCGCAGACCAAACGATCCATAGGGCGTTCACTTTCCATATCCGTTTTTACCGCAGCAGTAGCGGTACTTTGATCAGGCGTGTCTTCGTAGATAAAAGAGGCTTCTAACTCATGCTGTAAGTAGCTATCGGGAGCATAAGCAAAACCTTTTTGTAAACGACGTTTTGCATATAATTGTATAAGGTTAAAAGCGATATGTTTTACCCGAGCTTTCGTCTTTTGTTTTAGGGTCTTCCAGGCTTTAGAACCTAATTTATAAATTTGAGGTGCTTTCCCATCTTTCCCATTGAATTTAGAAATTTTATGCAGCGAATGAATGCTGAGGTATAAGACGTCACGCTCTCCATAAACTAGTTTGATAGCTTCTTGTTTTTTACCCTCGACATCAATTTTTTGTAAACCTCCGAATTTACCAATCCCATGATCAATGTGCGTTACATAATCTCCAAGCTCTAGATTGGTGAGTTCTTTTAGAGTAATGGCTTGTTTTTTTGCATACCCATTTTTGAGGCTAAACTTATGATAGCGTTCAAAGATCTGATGATCGGTATAACAAACCATTTTGTGATCATGATCTATAAACCCTTGATACGCAGAAAAAATAATGGTTTCGTACTGTTTTACATCCAGGTCGGCATCGTCAAATATATCATGAAAACGTTTTGCTTGTTGCTCACTAACACAGAAAATATAGTTTTTATATCCGTTCTCATGATTTTCATTGAGATTTTCGATTAATAAATTGAATTGTTTATTAAAAGAAGGTTGTGGTTTTGTTTGGTGTTTTATGGCGTGAGTTGCTTTGGTAAGTGGGCGTTCTCCCACTTCTACCAACGAGAATTCCAGCAACTGTTTTTTTATGAGTATAGAATCACAAAAAAGTTCTTGTGGTGTTGCGTGTTTGATTTCGGTGGAGAGTTTTTGAAAAGCGATGGCTGCTTTTTCAAAATTCTTATCAATTCGTGTAGCAAGTAGGTCAATATCTTTTGTAAAAATAACCGTTTTGGGACTAATATATTTCAAGAAACTTTCTCGGGTTTCTTGCATTGCTTTGTTTTCTACATTGGGGATGACTGTAATTTTTTTTACCTGTTCGGTAGAAAGTTGAGACTCTACATCAAAAGTTCGGATACTATCGACTTCGTCTCCAAAAAACTCGATGCGATAAGGCTCATCATGACTAAAAGAAAAGACATCGACAATACCACCACGAACAGAAAATTCCCCTGGTTCGGTCACAAAATCCACGCGCTGAAACTGGTATTCGAACAAGACTTCATTGACAAAATCAATACTTAATTGCTCATTGACACTGATTTTGAGTGTGTTTTTCTCTAACTCTTTCCGTGTGACTACTTTTTCGAATAGTGCATCTGGATATGTGACAATTACGGCTGGTTTTTTTCTAGAATTGATCCGATTCAGAACTTCTGCACGTAAAAGTACATTGGCATTGTCAGTTTCTTCGATTTGATAAGGCCGACGATAACTACCAGGATAGAAAAGTACGTTTTTGTCACCTAATAGCTGCTCTAGGTCATTTAGATAATACGCTGCTTCTTCCTTATCAGTAAATACACATAAAAATGGCGTCTCTGCTTCAGAAAAACTACTGGCTATTGCAAAAGATATTGAAGAGCCAACAAGTCCCATGAGGTGAATGTTTGTTGCGTTTTGTTGTTCAGGATTGGAAATAGCATTCCCTAGTTGCTCTAGTTGTGGCGACTGTGCAAAGGTGTGCGAGATGGTTGCTGTACTCACGTAGCGGATTTTGCTGCAAATATATAAAATAGTGTGTTTCTTTGTTGTGTTTAATCAAGGCTATTTTAACCTGGATTATGCATTAAAAATCTATTACAGCTCGAAACTACTTCAAATACTGAGCTTCGCAACATTTTAAAGTTTAATCAGAGCCCTTCGGCATCGCTCAGGATAAACTGCTATGCAAAAACTTGTAAAATGTCAGTCTTTATCGCATTTTCGACCTTCATAACGAAGTTTTAATGCATAATCCAGATTTAATACAAAAAACCCACCTTAAAAATAAAGTGGGTTGAAAAGCAACAATAACACTAGTTTGCTGTATTTGCGATATAACAACTGTAACTAGTTTGTAAACAAAACATTGTCTCTAAAACCGACGCCAACTACTTTTACATCATATCTAGATATAGGAATGCTATAGTCTTTAGCCTCATTTTTGGTTCCTTTAAATATTCTTGCCCCACTAGGACTATAAATCGATATTTCTGGGTTTCCTTTTAATTGTTGTATGTATGATGCATCCGCAATGCGAATGTCTTCTAAACTATCTGTTTCGATAACACGATCGGATTTCATAGCGCCTGAATCTGCGCAAAATATGAAACTATCAATAAGTACTGGTTTAACTTTTCCTTTTACGATAATTTTTCCAGTTAGCTGGAGGATAACGTTATTGAAAGTAAAGCTTGATCTATCATTGAGGACTAAATCTTTTCCAGTTATTATGATTTGTTCTCTAGTATTATGGCGGTATCGTAATGCATTTCCATCAATGGTAAGATGACCATCGATATTCTCAAGCTCTTTAGTCATGTCAATATACTCTTGACCAAAAGAGATAAAACTGCTAATAAGTAAAAAAAGAAGGAGTGTAATTTTATTCATTATTTTTTATAGTAACATTGTTTACATTGCAAAAATATAAAAAAGGGATTTTATTATTTGTTTTACGGTTAAACCGCATTGTGATAAACGATAAAAGGTATAAATAATCGACAAAATGTTTTTTGAATATTAAAAATCCAAATTTACTAGACGATTCATATTGCAGATAGGAGAATCTATAGTGTTTTAATTGTAATGGTATTTGTTTTTATACACAAAAAAGCTCTTAAACATAAGAGCTTTTGAAATACTAAGAATGCGTGAGTTTTATCGTATTGGGGAACTATTTTATATAACGCTTACATGTTTATAAATAAAACATTATCCTTAAAACCTATACCTGCGACTTTTACATCATACTTTGAAACAGGAAGGCTGGATCCCTCTGCTTGCTTTTTTGTTCCTTTAAATATTCTTTTTCCGCTACGATTGTATATCCATATCATAGGATTCCCTTTTAATTCTTTTATATAAGGCACTTCTGCAATAATTATGTCTTCAAAATTTGTTGTTTCCATAACATTAGGTGATTTAAAATCTCCAGAATCTTTACAGAATATGTGCGTATCTATAAGTGCAGGCTTTACAGTTCCTTTTACAATGATTTTTCCAGTTAATTGCAGAATGATATTATTGAAAACAAAACTAGACCTATCATTGAGTATCAAATCCTCTCCAGTAATTATAATTTGTTCCTTGGTACCTCGCTCATGTTGTAAGGTGTTTCCATCTATAATAAGGTGACCATTTACATCAGAAAGCTTATCCGTCATATTAATATAAACTTGGCCAAGAATAGTAAAACTATTAAAAAATACGAATAGGAGGAATATGATTTTATTCATGATTATTGCCTTTATAATAATTCTATTTATTATTAGTGGGTAAAACAAATATAGTAATAAAAGAGGTTTTTATTACTATATTTATGGTAAAAACCTACAAATTCATGTGATTAAGTGCATAAAATGACGATGAAATGCATGTTTATGGGCTTTTTTATGCTTTTTAACGATACTGTTAAAATGCTGAAATTGGTTTCTTTCTGGGTTCTTCAAATGCCAAAAAAATCAGGGAATTTTGATTTTGAAACGCGATGAGTTTGGTTATCTTTGTCCAACTAAATTTGAGAACAATGTCTTTTAACGATTTATTTGATAGTGGTACGCATAAGCGTAATTTGGGTCATTTTGCGGCCATGGCAACTTTGGCATCTTCTGATGGCGAGATTAATGAAAATGAGCAGACGATGCTAGAACGTTTTGCTAGAAAGTTGAATATAGATGAAACGGAGTTTAAGGAAGTTTTAAAAACTCCGGGAAACTTTCCTATCAATCCGCCTAGTACACAAGAAGAGCGATTACAACGTTTATACGATTTGTTCAAGATTATTTATGCAGATAATACGATGGATGCAGAAGAAGAAGTCTTGGTAAATAAATACGCAATAGGTTTGGGCTTTTCTTCAGAAAAAGCAAATGAAATTATAGCAAAAAGCATCAAAATATTTGGAGGGCAAATCCCTTTTGAAGATTACAATTATTTATTAGAAAAATAAAATAAATAGATTGCAATTTCCTTTTTATTCAATACCAAAGCTGCCTTCTGAGGTGGCTTTTTTTGTCAGTTGCTTTCCGATTTTACTCAATAATTCTTCTTGTATAAAGGGTTTTAAAATAAAGTCATCCATACCAATATCGAGACATTTCTGATGCTCCTCAATACTTGTTTTTCCTGTAAACCCTATAATCGGAACCTCAGAAATTTCTTTATCACCATAGTTTTTTCGAATTGCTTTGGTAGCTTCATATCCATCCATTATTGGCATTTTGAGATCCATTAGAACTAAATCATACTTGCGTTGTTCTATATAGTTAATAGCTTGTTTCCCATTCATCGCAACATCGATATAGAAATTGCCGTGATTAATCAGGATTTTCATGATAAGGTATTGCGTAATTTCTTTATCTTCAGCCAAAAGTAAACGAAACTTTTGTTTTCCTTTAAGGATGGGATATTGCGGAAAAGCAGTAGGTGCAGTTTTGGCGGATTTTATTTCTAATCCCAAATGTAAATTAATGGTGAAAGTAGTTCCTTCTCCAGAGTTGCTTACCACTTTGATGTCACCGTTCATAGCTTCTACGACACTTTTTACAATGGATAACCCGAGTCCCGTTCCAGTATAGCCATCTTCTTTATGTAATCGAGCAAAACGATCAAAAACAGTGTCTTTTTTGGCCGCAGGAATTCCGATTCCGGTATCAATAATTTTAAAATTCAGACTGATTTTATTGGATCGATCATAGTTTTTGGTGATCAAAAGAGAAATTTTTCCTTCTTCGGTAAATTTGAAGGCATTGTTCAATAAGTTGTCTAATATTTGATACAAACGAGTCTTGTCTCCTAACAAGTAGTTTGGAATATTAGGATCACAATAGCATTCAAAAGTGACCCCTTTTTCTTTAGCACGACGTGTGTAAGCTGTTTTAAAACCTAGAATTAAAGCTTCAAAATTAAAGCGTTCCCATGCAAGGCTTAGTTGTCCAGCTTCAATTCTGGAAATACTAAGCATATCATCAATCATTTTTTTGAGATGCGTAGTTTCTCTTTTGATAATCCGGGCCAACTCTTCTTGTTCAAAGTTAAGTTGCGTGTTTTCCAAAATTTCTACAAAACCCAAAATGGCAGTCAAGGGCGTCCGAATTTCATGGTTGATGTTGGCAATGAAATCATCCTTGAACTGTTCCTTTTCTATCAAGAAATTATTTTCGAGCTGTAATCTCTGACTTTTAAGGATGGACTCATTTTTTTGTTGAGAAAGCTTATTGAGCTCTGTATATTTTATCGTATAATCAAAAAGCACGATGACAATTTCATCCATGAGTATTTTCATGGTTACGTCACAAATTCGATGTGCGTTGTCTTCTCCAAAATGGATGCATGGAAAACTAATTTCCTGCGATACGGGATACTCTTCAGAAAGAACATTTCGAATAATCTCGAAGAAAGGATAACTATCATATATAGAATCCCCTTTAGAAAGTTTGAAGAGATTATTGTCCGAATCCTTTATGGTCCCCTCAGCAGTTATAGTAATGAGCTGTACATGAGTGTCTATGCCAAAGTTGTCTTTTGAAGTTGTCATACCAAACTATTTTTTTGCAAGATCTTCTGCCAATTGGCGAAATAATTTTTCTACATTTTTGGAGGTCTTGGCACTAGTTAAATAGTCATAAGAGATTTCTTGTTTTTTTAATAGTTCAATGGTTTTGGGTCGATCTACTGCATCAAGTTTATTTCCTACAATTTTTATAATAGATTTCGAATAATTTTGTTCTAAAAAGGCTATTTCATCAGTAATGTTTTCGTAGGTATCTTTTCGTGTAAGATCAAATACATAGATAAAAGCATTGGATCCTAATAGATAAGAAGTTCTATTGTCTTCGATGCTTGCATGCCCTTCGGTATCCCATATAATCATAGAAAGTTTTGTGTCATCAGATAGTTCTAATGTTTTTTTCTGAATTTGGACTCCCAATGTAGATTTGTAATCCTCGGAGAAAGCGTTGTCAATAAAACGCCTAAAAAGCGAGGTTTTTCCAACGCCAAAATGTCCAATGAGTACCACTTTTTTAGACAATTTCATGGGCAAAGTAATTTTTAATTTTCTGGTCAAATATACGATTATCCTTTAAATCTTTACTAGCGACATGTCGCTGTGCAAAGTCTAGTAGTTTATCTTCTAGCGCATCTTTAAAAGCAGTGTCATATGCCCCAGATACGACTACAGCAATATAATAAGAAGCAAAATTTTGGATATGAATATTATATAACTCATATTCAATGTGTTCTAAGTTTTGATTTCCGCCTTGAAAAGCGTCTTCGACAAAGCTTTTGATAGCAGTAAGCATCCCAGCAACCATATCTTCATCAATAATTTGATTTCCAGAAGGTGTGTAATTAGTAATTAGTAATCCAGATTCTTTTTCGACTACAAAAAATTGTAAAAGTTCGGGTTTTCCAGTTTGAACAAGTGCTAAGTCTCCATCACTAACACCGCTAACTTTGGCTTTGGATCTTTTGAACCAATTTTTTATAGAAAAAGCACTTTTAGTCTGTTTATTGATTTTTTCACTTAGTAATCGCATCTCATGCGCAATATATTTCTTGATCAATTTCCCGATAATGGGGAATAATGCTTCAATAACAGTGTCTTGAGAATTTTTAATTTCTTCTTTAAGGGCTTCTGTGATTGAAGCTCCAAGTTCTTCTTCAGCAAAAGTTTTTAATTTTTCATCGACAATAGGATCTACTTTTTGAGATAGCTGTTCCTGGCGGTTCAGAAGTTCTGTGAGCTTCTCCACTTTTTTTTCAATAGAATCGACAAATTCTTTCTCCTCCTTAAAGAGGAGTTCTCTGAGAATTTTAAGTTTGTCTTGGTCTTGCATTTAGCAGAGACTATTTTTGACTAATTTTTTCTCCTAGGTTAATTAAAAGATCACCTAGAAGTTTCTTGTCTACTTTCTTTTGCTCTAATTTGTCTGCTTTTGATGCTAGTGTGTCTTCAAGTTCGGTAATACGAATATTAAGATCAGTACTAAGGTTATCAATTGCCGTGTGTAGTTCTTTTTTGGTGTCTTCTATAAAATCTTCGAGTTCCTTTCGTTTTTCCTTAAGATCTTTTTTTAAAGCCTCAAACTCAGAGTTGTATTCAGCAATATTTTCTCCAAAAATAAGGTTTTTGATTGCCTCAATTTTGGAAGTAGCCTCTGTGGTTTGTTCAAGTACTTCGTTAGTGTTGTTTTTTGCCATATGACGGGATAGTTTGATTGTATTATCAACAAAGTTAGACTATTTGTACTGTACTTATTCAAAAATAATGCCATTAAAGTACTATTTATAACTGCTAAAAACAACCCTAGTATCAAGATCTACGGTTTTCACATATAAGAAGCAGCTTTTTCTACCATTTTTTTACTACCACAAAAGAAGGGAACACGCTGGTGTAGCTCTGATGGTTTTATTTCCATAATACGTTGATAGCCGTCATTGGCAAGGCCCCCCGCCTGTTCTACGATAAAAGCGATAGGATTACATTCGTATAATAGCCGAAGTTTCCCATTAGGTGCGGTTGCAGTTTGTGGGTAAATATAAATACCACCTTTGATCATATTTCTGTGAATGTCACTCACTAGAGACCCAATGTATCTAGAGGTATAGGGACCGTCTTCTTTTTCTTCTTGACAGTATTTGATATATTTCTTTACACCATCTGGAAACTTTGTGTAGTTTCCTTCATTAATCGAATAGATCTTTCCTTCTTCGGGAAATTTCATGTTGGGATGTGAAAGATAATAGGTGCCCAAAGCTGGATTGAGTGTAAATCCATTAACACCATTACCAGTGGTGTAAACCAACATGGTTGAGGTACCATAGATAATATAGCCTGCAGCCACTTGTAAATTGCCTGGTTGCAAAAAATCATCAATAGTGACAGGTGTTCCTAATGGTGTTACCCTTCGGTAAATGGAAAAAATCGTACCCACAGAAACATTAACGTCGATATTAGAGCTGCCATCTAGAGGATCCATAAGAACGACATATTTGTTTTTATGGTCTTTTTGTTGTCCAGCAATGGTGATAAAATCATCATTTTCTTCAGAAGCAATTCCACATACAATTTCTCGATTCGTCAATGTTTTTATAAAAGTATCATTGGCAAAAACATCTAATTTTTGTTGTGCTTCTCCTTGGATATTAGAGGTGCCTACCCCACCAGTAATATCTACTAGTCCCGCTTTGTTCACTTCATGATTAACTACTTTGGCAGCTAATCGAATCGAGTTTATTAACCGTGATAATTCTCCAGCAGCATAAGCAAAATCGCCTTGTTTTTCAATGATAAATTCTCCTAGAGTAGTGTTTTTGTAGGACATAGTGGCTATAGTCTTTGATTCAAAATTTAATTGGTTAACCAAAAGTATTGAATTTTAAGAACTAAAAGGTAAGGAATTACTTTTTTCGTTCACACTTTTCCTAAATTTGAAAATAAACTTTATCATTACTATTACATGAAAACACAAATTAGAGAAGCTAAGCGTGAAGATATGCCAAATGTCCTGGCCTTGATACAAGAACTAGCGGATTTTGAAAAGGAGCCTGAAGCTGTAGAGGTTACCATATCCGATTTGGAGAAATATGGGTTTGGTTCAAACCCTTCTTTTCATTGTTTTGTTGCGGAGAAGGGACAAGAGATTACAGGTATTGCTTTGGTATATTTTAGATTTTCTACCTGGAAGGGGCCAGTTGTGCATTTAGAGGATTTGATCGTCAGTGAACAGCACCGAGGAACAGGAGTCGGAAGCGCTTTGTATAAAAGAGTTATGGAATATGCGGTAACAAAAGGTGTCAAAAGGGTCTCATGGGAGGTGTTGGATTGGAACACCCCTGCCATTGATTTTTATGAAAAAAGTGGTGCCAAAGTCTTACGAGATTGGCATGTTGTACAGATGGATCAGAAAGGACTATCTACATTTTTAGAATCGTAGATTTTATCTTTAATAAATTGAAAATGAAAGTATTTAAGTTTGGTGGAGCCTCCGTAAAAGATGCGACGAGTGTACGAAATGTAGTTAATGTGCTTAGAAAAGTGGGTTACGCCGATACATTGGTAGTAATTTCTGCTATGGGAAAAACGACCAATGCGATGGAGGATATTCTTTTGGAGTATACCAAAGAAGCATCAAGTTTAAAGGATGCCATTGCTAGGGTCAAGGTTTTTCATTTTACCATAATTTCGGAATTGTTCAGTAATCCGGGGCATGCTGTGGTGGCAAAAGCCAATGCACTTTTTGAAGATTTATTTACTTTTTTGGATCGGAATAAATCACCTAATTACGACTATATTTATGATCAAGTTGTTGGGTTTGGAGAGTTATTGTCCACAACAATTGTAAGCGAATATTTTAAAGAAGAAGGGGTGCAGAATATCTGGCTAGATGCTCGTGCAGTAATAAAAACGGATAGCACCTATCGCGATGCGGGTATTGAATGGGAAACCACGCAAGCACTAGTCAATAAAAATGTTCAAAAAGGTGCACTTACTATAACACAAGGTTTTATAGGTTCTGATGCAAATAATTTTTCGACAACTTTGGGGCGAGAAGGGAGCGATTATACTGCTGCTATTTTTGCTTATTGCCTTAATGCCGAAAGCGTGAGTATTTGGAAAGATGTTCCGGGGGTGCTGAATGGAGATCCAAGGGTCTTTGAGGGTACGCAATTATTACATCAGATCTCCTATGAGGAAGCTATAGAACTTGCATTCTATGGGGCTTCTGTAATTCATCCCAAAACCTTGCAGCCACTACAGCGCAAAGAAATTCCGTTATATGTAAAGTCCTTCATAGATCCTGAAGCAGCGGGAACTGCAGTAAGAAAAGGACAGTTACTGGATCCGATGGTTCCTTGTTTTATTGTCAAAAAAAATCAAGTGCTCATTTCTCTATCAACCTTAGATTTTTCTTTTGTGGTGGAAGAAAATGTAAGTCATATTTTTCAATTATTTCATGAATATCAAATGAAAGTGGATCTGATTCAGAATTCTGCCATTAGCTTTACCGTTTGTTTAGATAATAAATTTGATAATTTACCCGCTTTGGTGGCAAAATTAAAGGCTACTTTTAGCGTTTCTTATCATGAAAATGTTTCTCTATATACCATCCGACATTATACGAAAGAAGCAATCAAAAATCTGGAAAAGGGTAAAACTATTTTGTGTAAACAAACTACAGCGAATACGTATCAAATAGTGGTAAAAGAAGCATAATCACGGTTTGAAAAACTATCGCATTATTGGTTACCTTTGTAACGGTTGCATTGCATTTAAAGAACCAGTATTATATGCCATTAGTCACTGCCAAAGAGGTTGCTAAAGTATTGTCAGTTGAGAAATTTGGTTTCTTGGGTACTTTTATTGGTTGGTTTTTGCTCAAAATCACTAAGATTGCAGCGATTAGCAAACATTATGATGCACATAGTGAATTAGATGCACCAACTTTTTGCGAAGAAGTGTTACAGCACTACAACGTACGTTATGAAATTCCTGAAAAAGACCTTAGAAGAATCCCAACTAGTGGCGCTTTTATTACCGTTTCAAATCATCCTCTTGGATTGCTAGATGGCATCATTTTGATGAAGACACTCATAGAACAGCGAGAAGACACCAAAGTAATGACCAATTTTTTGTTAAAGCGTGTTGCTCCTGTTGCTCCTTATATTATCCCAGTAAATCCATTTGAAAACCATAAAGAGGCTAGCTCTAGTATCGGTGGCATAAAAGAAGCGATGCTGCATTTAAAAGTGGGAGGTGGATTAGGAATTTTTCCTGCAGGAGAGGTGTCTACGATGAAAAAAGAAGGCGTTATTGTGGACAAGCAGTGGGAGCCTAGTGTCATGAAATTGATTCGAAAAGCCGAAGTGCCTGTTATTCCTATATACTTCCGTGCACGTAACAGTGGCTTGTTTTATCGTTTGGCAGCGATAAGTCCTTTGTTCCGTACTGCAAAACTTCCAAGTGAAGTATTTACACAAAAAAATAGGGTCATAAAAGTTAGAATTGGGCGCCCTATTACTCCAAAAGATCAAAAAGCATTTTCGGATGTGGAGAAATTCACCAATTTTTTGAGAACCAAAACCTATATGCTTTCTAATGTATTTGATAAGAAAAAGTTGAGTGATGTACTTCCTAAAAAAATAAAACGAACAAAGTCACCAACTGCGATTGTATTAGCAAGCAAAGACGAAGAGATACTTGCCGAGTTAAACTATTGTCGATCGCATGACAAACGATTATTGGTTAGCAAACAGTACGAGGTTTTTTTAGCGCAAAAAAAAGACATTCCTTACATTGTACATGAGATTGGTAGACTACGAGAAATCACTTTTAGAGCCATCGGTGAAGGAACCAATAAATCTATTGATTTGGATCAGTTTGACAATTATTATCATCATATGTTTTTATGGGATAATGAAGCGAATTGTATAGCCGGAGCCTACCGAATGGGGATTGGAAAACACATTTATGAGCAGCATGGGATTAATGGGTTTTACCTGCAAGATTTATTTCGCTTCGAACCCGAGTTGCATAAAATGATGAGCGAGTCTATCGAAATGGGGCGGGCTTTTATTGTAGAAGCCTATCAGCAACGCCCACTGCCCTTATTTTTGCTGTGGAAAGGGATTGTACATTGTACATTGCGTTTTCCAGAACATAATTACTTGATCGGTGGCGTTACGATTAGCGATAAGTTTAGTGATTTCTCAAAATCACTCATGATTGAGTTTATGAAATCACACTTTTATGACCCTTATGTAGCGCAATATATTCGGCCGAGAAAAGCTTACAAAGTCCAATTAAAAGATGCGGACAAAGATTTTGTCTTTGATGAAAGCAAAAGTGATCTCAATAAATTTGATAAGATTATTGATGAGTTAGAGCCAGGTGCTCTGCGTATGCCAGTTTTATTAAAAAAATACATCAAACAAAATGCTAAAGTAGTTGCGTTTAATGTAGACCCACTCTTTAATAATGCCGTCGATGGTCTGATGTACATACGAATAGCAGATTTGCCAGAGAGTACCGTAAAACCTGTTTTAGAAGAATTTCAAGCGGCTTTGGAAGCAAAATCTGCTGCCGAAAAACCGCTTGTTAACTCTTAGAATATGCAGGCTTTGCAATTAGATTGAACCTACCTGTATTTTTTCTACCACAAAATTCTTGCAGTATGCTTTAATTTCTTCGCGCGCTTTTAAGAAAGCTGCATGGATCTCCTCTTCAGTTCCCTTAACCTTAGAAGGATCAAAAAAGTTGTGGTGTAAACGTTCTGCTTTTCCAGGAAAAATTGGACAACGTTCGCTGGCATGATCACAAACCGTAAGTATGTAATCAAAAGAAATGTCCAGATATTCTTCTAGATTATTAGAGGTATGTCCCGTGATGTCAATGTCATCCTCTTTCATGATGGAAACCGCACCTGGATTAAGACCGTGCGTTTCTACGCCTGCGCTATAGATAGTAGCTTGATCTTTGGCAAAAAGTTTTAGATATCCCTCTGCCATTTGGCTACGACAAGAGTTTCCGGTACAAAGTACGAGTATGTTCATGGTTTTTTGATTTTTAATTAGATTTATGAATGCAACACCTCGGCGTGCAGGTTTATCTTTTTAGGTTCTAAAAACTGTAATTAGTATTCAGTCTCAGTTCTCAGTAAG
>CAZYRG010000008.1:0-8999 GCA_964650425.1 uncultured Flavobacteriaceae bacterium | reverse complement strand
TTTATTTCAATTATCCCGAAGACGAGATAAGTTGCAATTCCAGTCGAAATTCTTTCACCATATAATTGGTTAACAACATCCACTACCCGGAGCGCAGGAATTGGCTTCTCCTGCTGCGATTTCCGTAATCCCGCAAGCTTCTTTGGCTTTACAATCCGTAGCTTCTACCTGTAATTTTATCAATAATTGTCCTTCTCGTATTTCATAGTCAGAAACCGATAATTGCGTAGTGTGAAAAGTGCTATTGCCATATTCGATTTTCACAGGAGCGTCTAACGTATAGGATTTCATGCTTCCCACTTTTTTGAGAATACCCAATGCTTTATATGCGCTCATATAATTTGGTTTGCCAAGTTCACTAGGACTTTCCCATAGTTGGATAATGGTTTCTCTCCAAAAATCGACACCCGCTCCACAGTCCACAGCATCAATAGCCACATGTTTTACTTCGGTGATATGATAGTTGGTGCCAGCGAGCATTCCAGGAGCATACTCAAAAAGCAAAGATTTTCCTTGATGTTCGGCAAGTAATTGAATAAATTCTTCAGTTTTCATAAGGATAAAGGTTTTTTAAGGAGTACAGCAACTAGTAGTGTTTGTAAAAAAGGTATTAAGCATTTCCTGAAATTGCGACAATCGTTCTGCATTGATACAATAGCAAAGGTTTTTGCCTTTGGTAGTGCCTTTGAGTAATCCGGCATTTTTGATGACTTGCAGATGTTGTGAGATGGTAGGTTGTGACAAACCAACTTCATTTACAATATCATTACAAATACAATTTTGTTGCTGACTTACATACTGCAAAATGGCCACACGTGCGGGATGCGCAAATACTTTAGCTATTGCCGCGATCTCATTATGTGTATCAGAATGAATATGTTCTTTGGTAACTCCCAATTATATATTTTTATATTGCAATATTACGATGATAAAATGAAAATCACAATAAATTTGAATAGAAAACATCTTTTTTCTGTGGGTGATGATTTTGAAATTATACCAAATTAGTTTTTATATACGACATTTGAAAGCTATTTTGGTATTAGTCTAGATTTTTAAATCTAAAAACTAAAAGAGGTTGTCTGAAAAGCAGCATGTAGTGTCTTTTCGAGCGCAGTCGAGAAATAATAAGTTTTGATTTTCAACTCATTTCGACTACAGCCTGTCCTGAGCCAAGACGAAGGGCTCAATATGACAAATAATGGTTTTCCTTGCTTTTTAGACAGCCTCTTGAATTTTTATTAACTGAAAAATTGTTGTTTTAGAACCAAGGTTTTCTGCCTACCTGATAGGTTTGATAGAATTCTTCATCCGATTTAGTGAGATACATAATACCTTCTATAAGCGCTATAATACCACCTAAGCCACATAAAAAAGAAAGCAAAATTTGTATAACACCTTCTTTCGTATAGCCTAGAATAAATTTATGTATTCCGAACGAGCCTATTAGAATTGCTAGCACGCCGGCAATCACCTTTTTATTTTCCTGACTATTAAATGTTTCTTTTACATTGTCAGCAAACTCTTGTGCAGTTTCCTTTGCTTCATCCGCAAATTCTTTTGCAGTTTCTTTGGCATTTTCGGCCCCTTTTTTAAGATCGTCTCCTAATTCGTCTAGATTACTTTTGTCTTCACTCATTGGTTGTAAGATTTATGATTTTTTAGGTTGAAGAAAAATACAAAAAATGTAGCAAAATAATTGAATTGATGAGAATTCATTGTGGTAACACCTCATAAAATTATAGAATTCGTAGTTTTTGTTTTAACAACTACTGAAGAATTATTAAATTCAAGCAATTAACAACCTAAACTTAAGATATTATGAATTGGTACTTAAAAGTAATCAAAGAAAACTATGCGAATTTTGAGGGAAGAGCACGTCGTAAAGAATATTGGATGTACGTGCTATTTAACATAATCATATCAATGGTTCTTTATATTCCTCTAGTTATTGGAATTACTTCAGAAAGTGATGTGTTGTCTGCTATTGGAGGAGGATTACTTATGCTATACGTTTTGGGAACATTAATTCCTTCGATTGCCGTTGTTGTAAGAAGATTGCATGATACAGGAAAGAGTGGGTGGTATTATTTTGTAGCGTTTATTCCCTTTATAGGTGGTATTTGGTTACTGGTTTTACTGGCTACTGAGGGGGATAGAAGAGAGAACCAATATGGTTCCGACCCAAAATTAGAGGCTGAACCTGCTACTGAACTTTAGGTTTTAAAATAGTATTAAGAAGGTTGACCTGATTAATTGGTCAACCTTTTTTTTGTGTTGCTTTTTCATAATTAGCAATCCATTCCTGAGGCGTAACCTTGGTGGCAAGTTCACTAATTAGTTCATAAGGAATTTGTTCTACTTTTTTGAAACGCACACAGCTTTTACCCATATCTAATTTGGTAGACACATGTTTTTGATATTCAGAAGTGAACCAATCCAAGAGATTTGGGTCTGCATATATACCCATGTGGTATAAAGCGATATAATTTTTTTGCGAAGCAAGATTGATGAAAGGTAAAGGCAATTTGGGATCTACATGATAGCCTGCAGGATACAAACTATGCGGGATTACATAGCCCAGCATGCCATAATTGATAGTTTCTTCAAAACCTTCGGGCAGGTTTTTTTTAAGACAATCACGTAATTTTTGCATGGCTGTTTTTCGGTCTTCTGGCAAGCTTGCGATATAGTCGTCTGGTGTTTTAGCAGCAGTACTCATAGGAATTAAGGTTTGAAGTTCGCTTTGATTTTATCTACAATGGTTTGCGCTAGTTTTTCTTTGCTTTCTACGGTCCATCCAGCAACATGAGGAGAAAGTAGCACATTGTCTAAAGTTAATAATTTTTTGAATGCTTCGGGCATTTGATTTTGATCTGCGAATAATTTTTCGAAAGAAGCTTTTTCATACTCAAGAACATCGAGTCCTGCCCCAAGAATCTTGCCCTGTTGTAATGCTTCTACCAAATCTGATGTGACCACACTTTTGCCTCTGGCCGTATTAAGTAACCAAAAAGATTTTGCAAAACGATTGATAAAATCGGCATGGATCATTCCAACAGTTAGGGGTGTTTGTGGCGTATGTAGACTCAATACATCTGTCTTTTGGAAAAGCTCTTCTAAGTCTACTTGCGTAGCGTTACTGTCTTCGACATCTGGTTTGATATCATAACATAATACTTCTACATCAAAACCACGGAGTTTTCTAGCAAAAGCCCGTCCCATATTTCCGTAGCCGATAAGACTAACGGTCAATCCATCTAGTTCAACACCTCTATTGTCTTCTCGCAACCATTGGCCTTGTCGCACTTCACGATCCGCTTTATTCATTTTATTAAACAAGGAGAGTAGCATTCCGAGGGTATGTTCTCCTACCGCATTGCGATTGCCTTCTGGGGCGTTGAATAGTGTAATGTTTTTACTTTCAGCGTAAGCGGTGTCAATATTTTCTAGTCCCGCACCTACACGACCAATAAATTTGAGTTTGGTAGCAGCATCTAAGAATTCTTTATCAATAGCAAATCGACTTCGAATAATCAACCCATCATACTCATGAATTTTTGCTTGTATTGTTGCTTTGTCTGCATGATAATCTTCATGATTTTCGAAACCAAATTCTTGTAGTTGCCCAATGAGTAATGGGTGATTGGTGTCTAGGTGGAGTATCTTCATATGCAAAATTACTTAAATAAAAATAAATGATCATAGGGATTCTGTATGCAATCCAGTACTAAATTTTTATCTTTGCGCTCTTAAAATAAGACAATGGCAACAACAAAAAACTTTATAGAAGAATTGCAATGGCGCGGCATGATACACGATGTAATGCCTGGGACGGAAGAACATTTGCTTGAGGCAATGCGTTCTGCTTATATTGGTTTTGATCCTACTGCGGATTCTTTACATATTGGAAATTTGGTGCCCATTATGTTATTGAGCTTTTATCAACGTTGTGGTCACAAGCCTATCGCATTAGTCGGAGGTGCTACAGGAATGATTGGTGATCCATCTGGAAAATCATCGGAGCGTAATTTACTGGATGAAAAAACGCTACGACACAATCAAGAAGCGATCAAAAAGCAATTAGAAAGCTTTTTAGTTTTTGACGATAGTACGCCTAATAGCGCCGTTATGGTCAATAATTATGACTGGATGCAGAATTTTTCTTTTTTGGAATTTATCCGTGATGTAGGTAAGCATATTACCGTGAATTATATGATGGCAAAGGATTCTGTAAAGAATCGGTTGTCTGGAGAAAGCTCGGACGGAATGTCTTTTACGGAATTTACCTATCAGTTAGTGCAGGGCTATGATTTTTTGCATTTGTATCGAGAATATAATAGTACCCTACAAATGGGCGGTAGTGATCAGTGGGGTAATATCACCACAGGAACAGAATTGATCCGTCGGATTGGTGGAGGAAAAGGATATGCATTAACCTGCCCATTAATTACGAAATCAGACGGTTCTAAGTTTGGGAAATCCGAAGGAGGAAATGTATGGTTAGATCCGAATAGAACGTCTCCGTATAAATTCTACCAATATTGGTTGAATAGTAGTGATGCGGATGCGGAGAAATATATCAAAATCTTCACCTTTTTGGAACAATCCGAGATCGAAGATTTGATCAAATTACATCAGGAAGCACCACATCAACGTGCCTTACAAAAACGATTGGCAGAAGAAATTACCAAAACCGTACATAGTCAAGAAGATTTGGACAATGCTATTGCAGCCTCTAGTATTTTGTTTGGAAAATCTACGGCAGATGATCTCAAAGGCTTAGATACAGCAACTTTTTTGGATGTTTTCGAAGGAGTGCCACAAGCAGAAGTATCTAGAGCATTAGTAAAGGATGGCTTAGATATTATTGGCGGTTTAGCCGAGCATACAGGATTCTTAAAATCTAATGGTGAAGCTCGCCGTGCCTTAAAAGAAAACTCTATTTCCGTGAATAAAGAGAAAGTACAAGATAGTTTTCAGATTACGGAAAAGGATTTGATCAATGAACAATTTGTGTTGTTACAACGTGGTAAGAAAAATTATTTCGTAATCCGTGTAGTATAAAAGTTGATGAAAACGCTTTTATTCCCTCCTTGAGAGCCTGTCCGCCGAAGGAGGAAGGGCTAGGGAGGTGTTTTTTATACCAACGCGTAAAAAGTTCTGAAAAAATAAAGCCTGTTAAAACTACTACAATTTTGACAGGCTTTATAAACTAAATAACTAAATCAACATATTATAGCAACGAAATTATTTTAATTTCATTGTGCAGTGACTAACTTTTTCCAGTTTTTGTCTGCTTTTTCCTTTAAATCGGCTGCACCGTCTTCTTTCCATTTTTTCAGCGTATTGATTCCTAAAGAATTATAGAATAAGTATAGTTTGTCATTTCGAATCTCAAAGGTCTTAGGATTGACGCTTACTTTCTCACCATTAGCGCCCATCGCGTATGCACAATACCCACCATAAGCTGGAATGTATTTTTCCGGCGCTGCTTTAAAAGTATTTAGGTTTTTCTGAGAAGAAAATTTATATTTCACCCCATCATGTGTGGTTTCAAATTGCTTATTTCCTTTGGTAGCCGTATTGTCAAAATACGAAACCACATCATAACCTTCAGCCGCATAGCCTTTGGCAGTGTTATAATGTTCTTGTTGTCCATAACTACTAAGTGTAATTCCAAAAACGAATAAAAGAATAAGATTTTTCATAATTAAAATAGTTTAAATGGATAGACGCATTTAGAAACAATGCCTTACAAATAGTGCTGATAATTATCCAAAGAATTCACTTCTACCTCCAAAAGCTTTTGCCACAAAGAAAACGGCAAAAATGAACGAAACCACAAATTTCATAAACGTAGACGCCAAAAATCCTAAAAAAGAGCCAAAGGCGGCTTTTAGTGCGGTTTTGGAGTCCGCTTTGTTCAAGGTTTCTCCGATAAAAGCACCTACGAAAGGTCCAATGAGAATGCCCAAAGGAATCGGTGCAATAATCCCAACGATCAATCCAATTGTTGTACCAATCATGCCGTAACGACTCCCACCAAATTTTTTGGTTCCAATCGCAGGGATGGTATAATCTAAAATAAAAATGGCGATAGCCACGATCAATGTAATACCGAGAAATACCTTGTCCATAGGCACTGCATCGGTAAGATGCAACAGTAATAGCCCTATCCAACTGATAGGTGGGCCCGGCAGTATCGGAAGAAAACTCCCAACAATACCGAGTAGAATAAAAAAGAATCCGATGATCAAAAGTGCAATATCCATAGGCTGTTTTAGCTTATAGGACTAAGATAATCAAAAGACGTTACGCTTTTTTAGTAATTTTGAAACAATTATGTGCAAAAAATACGTAGTTTGTAACGTGATCAACAACTAATGCGATTCTATTTCTTATATTTTTTAATGGTATTTCCACTTTTGCTGGGTTCTTGTAATTTCTTTGAAATGAAAAAGTTGAACCCAGAAGAGGTTTTGGAACGTGAACTCTCCGAATTGCGAAAAGGTGGTGTGGAGGGCTATCCCCTATTTGAAATTTGTAGGGATAAGAAAGAAAAAAAAGCGCAAAAAAGATGTTTTCAACAACAATTAAGTGATCATATTGCGGATTATCTGGAACAACAAGACTTCTACATTGAAGAAAATGTGGCCGATACCTTATGGATTCCATTATTGATCGATAGTACTGGAATAGTAACGATAGAGGATTTTGAAGTGCCAGATTTTATAGCAATTCAAGAACCTTCGCTACCTGTATTGCTAGAGGAAAGTGTGCAAACACTTCCAGAATTGCAACCAGCACATATTCGTAGCACCCCAGTGGCAACCCGTTATCGGTTGCCATTAATACTTATGGCAGAATAGAAGAAAATCTCGCATAAGCCCAATAGAATTGCGTAATTTTGAAGGTAGGAACACAATTAGACAAAAATAGTTTGCAGCAAGACAGAATCATCTTAGGCATTGATCCCGGAACCACTATTATGGGGTTTGGATTGATCCGTGTCGTGAACAAAAAAATGGAGTTTTTACAACTCAATGAGCTACAGTTGAGTAAATATGATGATCATTACCTTCGGCTCAAACTAATTTTTGAACGTACGGTTGAGCTAATCGACACTTATAATCCGGATGAGATCGCGATTGAAGCACCTTTTTTTGGTAAAAATGTGCAGTCCATGCTCAAGTTAGGCCGGGCTCAAGGCGTTGCAATGGCAGCGGGGTTGAGTCGAGAAGTACCTATTACTGAATATGCTCCCAAAAAAATCAAAATGGCCATTACTGGAAATGGGAATGCCACCAAAGAACAGGTTGCCAGAATGTTACAAAGTTTATTAAAGCTAAAAACGCTACCCAAAAACCTGGATTCTACCGATGGATTAGCTGCCGCTGTCTGTCATTTTTATAATTCTGGAAAGGTTGCGGTTGGAAAAAGCTACTCCGGCTGGGCGAGTTTTGTGAAGCAGAATGAGAAGCGAATTAAAAAATAGTTTTAACGCATCAATGTAGCAATTGATTTTTTGAAGAAATAATAACGGGTAAGAAAATAATATCTTTGACACTTTTCATTAAACAAAATACAGTTAAAATGAAAAAAATATTATTAGTTATCCTTTCATTGTCAATTTTTATTGCCTGTTCTTCGGATGATACCTCTGAAAAAAAAGAAGATGTTTTTGAAGAAAAATTTCAATTAGACATAGACGGAGAACAATTTCCTATTATAACCTGGACAGCAGGAAGACATAATGATTTATTAGTAATTATAGGGGAAACTGTTGACCGAAGAGTGTTCGATTTTACGATAAAAACAAATGGGCATATTCTTTTGATCAGTCATTATTGGTTTGATCCGCCGCAATCTCCTTCAATTGGTGGTGGTTATAGTACACCTTTTGACAGTCCTTCTCCATTATTTGAGATTTTTGATTTGAATTTAGATGAAGATAATAAGACCATTCAATTTTCTTTTAAAGGAACATTATATGCTGATGCTGAAGATTTTAATTCAGAAAGTATACTTGTTAATAATGGTGTTTTAGCCCTTAAATATGAAGAAAGTGATTTTGAATAAGCATTGGACATCCATGTAAAAAGTCCAATTGAAATGGAAAGATTGGAAAGTGTTGTTGAATTATTGAAGACTGTCATAGTTCCCCAAAATTCCAGATTTTTTTGTGTACTAGCACGCATTGTTACATTAACAATATTAGTACATTTACGTATTGTTGAATTTACACATTAACTAGTGCCAGGTATCTATATCCACATCCCATTTTGCAAACAAGCATGTCATTATTGTGACTTTCATTTTTCTACGACCTTGAAAAAGAAAGATCAGATGGTTTTTGCTTTGTGTAATGAACTCAAATTACGACGCGGAGAAGTAGGAGATCATGAGGTGATTGAAACCATTTATTTTGGAGGAGGAACTCCGACTGTATTAGCGGTAGAAGCTCTAGAATTTATTGTCGAAACCGTCTATGAAACCTATTTGGTAGCAGATGATGTAGAAATTACTGTAGAAGCAAACCCTGATGACCTGACTCCAGAAGTAATCAAAAAACTGGCAGCATCTAGCATTAACCGGCTCAGTATCGGGATTCAATCTTTTTTTGATGAAGATCTGAAACTCATGAACAGAGCGCACAATGCAAAAGAGGCAAGTGATTGTCTGTCTGTGGTGACTCGCCACTTTAAGAATGTTTCTATTGATTTGATCTATGGTATTCCAGGGATGAGTGCAGAGCGCTGGAGAGAAAATTTACAAATCGCTTTGGATACAGGCGTACCACATATCTCGAGCTACGCCCTTACAGTAGAACCCAAAACAGCTTTAGAAAAATTCATTGAAAAAGGGGTGATTGCTCCAGTAGAAGACGCATTGGCGCAGGAACATTTCGACATTTTGGTCGATACGATGGAAACTGAGGGATTCGAGAATTATGAGTTTTCTAATTTTGGAAAATCAGGTTTTTTTAGCAAAAATAA